>NZ_JBHFNQ010000103.1:0-44822 GCF_041929345.1 Floridaenema aerugineum BLCC-F46 | reverse complement strand
AATGGTACTAGTGGTTGCTTAGAGTCCCGGGACATTTCACCCTGATAACTCAGGTCATTGATTCTTGAGGGTTAAAGTAAAATAATTGTTAACTATTTTAGCTTATAAATGACTACAAATTAAGTGAAGTTTTACAATACTACCGATCGAATTCCTACTGATACTTGGAATCATCAGACGGGGTGCGATACGCATAAGGGTACGCTACGCGAACGCTAATCCTCTATGGGGAATCAGATATCACTTAGCTATGGCAACTAGTCCCAGTGGGCAAGTCTCTCCAAGCGTTCAGGTACTTAATGAAGAGTGCCTTAAAAACTGTTTCTCTCTTTCCCCATGTTCCGGCGTGCCCCGCCGTACATTGTTTCTAGCCTTACGGCTAACGCATTGCTGCACTTTACTGGTATCGGCACTCGAAGAGAGTCCATGAGTTTTTAAAGAAGTTGTTCGCGCCTCACGTACTAGCATCGCTTAACGTCGTAGGGTTTATGGCAGTACCGACGTATTCCTGCCTGTGCTAGACTACATTTACAGTGTAGCACAAATAATGCCACGATGCCAAGAGAGAAAACTTTGAGAGTGAGACTTTCTGAAGAAGAATTTGAGAAGCTAAAGGCTTATGCAGATAGCACAAACCGAATGGTATCTGAGGTTATTCGAGACTATATCAAGCGTCTACCAAAGCCGTCCTAAAGGGACGGGGCTTGTATCCCATTTTTTTGGTCAAAAAAACATGAATAATAACTTAAAACACTTAGGCATTATTTCCCTGTTATTACTGAGTACCCACAATCCCCTGTCGGCACAAGTAATTCCCGATGCTACATTACCCAATAATACTGTTGTGATTCCCAATGGGAATACTATCCGCATTGAGGGTGGTACGACTAGCGGTAGCAATCTTTTCCACAGTTTCCAAGAATTTTCCCTGCCTACTGGAGGCGAAGCATTTTTTAATAACTCCGTCGATATTCAAAATATTTTTAGTCGCGTCACTGGGAAAAATATCTCTAATATAGATGGCTTAATTCGTGCTAATGGCAGAGCTAACTTATTTTTGATTAATCCCAATGGGATTATTTTCGGCCCAAATGCTCAATTAAATATCGGTGGTTCATTTATTGCCAGTACAGCAAATAGCATTAAGTTTAACGATGGTAATATTTTTAGCGCTGTCGATCCAAATGCGAAACCTTTGCTAACTGTGAATGTGCCGATCGGTTTGCAATTTGGGCCAAATATACCTGGACAAATTGCAGTACAAGGCTCTAATTTAGCTGTCCAAACTGGGCAAACTTTGGCGCTAGTAGGAGGAGATATCACAATTTCTGGTAGCACCAATCCCCTGGCAACTGGTCTGACTGCTGGCGGAATTCCCATTGTATTAAATCAAGGAAATTTTGTCCCTACTACACCCGGGGGAAGAATTGAATTAGGAAGTGTCACTCAAGGCGATGTTAGCTTCACAACTAGCGATAAAGGTTTGGCTTTTAATTATCTAAACGCCCAAAATTTTGGCGATATTCAACTATTAGGTAATGCCAGAGTTGATACCAGCGGAACGGGGGGAGGTGAAATCCAAATTCAAGCCAGAAATTTACGCCTGGGCGAAGGTTCCCGTCTCTCTTCTTTTACTTTGGGTGATTTACCGGGAGGAACGATCGCAGTAAATACTTCTGAGTCAGTAGAAATTGTTGGTACGGGCGGTTATGAACAAAATGTCTTCAAGTTTTCTACCGGAACTGTTGCTAACAGTGACCTAATCAATGGCTTTTTTACTTTAACTTTTGCGTCAGGAAAGGCTGGAGATATCATAATTAATACTCCTAACTTTCTGGCTCGCAATGGCGCTTACGTAGCTGCTTCTACATTTGGAGGTGAGGGTGGTAACATTACCATAAATACATCAGATTTATTACAGCTAAGTGCCGCCTTTATTGCTACAGGAGCAGGAGTAAACGCGGTGGGAAATTCAGGAGAAATAACGATAAATACCAGGAGATTTATAGCCCAAGATAATGGTCTGATCACAACTTCTAGTTTTGGCGTAGGAAAAGGCGGAAATTTAACTTTAAATGCTGCTGATTCGCTGGCAATAAGTAGCGGAAATCCCATTCCTATTTCACCAACTGCTTACGCTTTTGGCGGCATTTTTACCAGCGGTTTAGGTTTGGGAGATGCGGGAGAATTGCGGATTAATACCAGACAATTAACTCTTCTGAGTGGTGCAGCTTTAGCAGCTAGTTCCTTTGGTCAAGGACAAGGAGGAGATATCATTATTAAAGCATCTGAATTTGTTAAATTACAAGGAAATTCTCCCGATGGTCAACGGTTAAGTGCGATTACTTCGGTGACAGAACCAGGATCTCTAGGTAGAGGGGGAAATTTAACCATACAAACCGATCGCTTAATCTTAAGAGATGGGGGAAGAGTGAGTATTCGATCGCGAGGCACGGGAAATGCTGGTAACTTAATTGTCGAAGCTAACTCGGTTTTAATGAATAATAACAGCGGTTTAGAGGGAACTTCCGTATCGGGTGAAGGAGGAAATTTCACCGTGCGATCGCGCATCTTACAAATGCGTAACAATAGTTTTATTTCTGCTACCGCTGGTACAGAAGGCGGCCCCGGAAATGGCGGTAATATTAATATCAATACCAATACTTTAGTTGCTTTGGGAAATAGCGACATTACTGCTAATTCCGTCGCTAGTCAAGGCGGCAAAGTTACTATTAATGCTCAAGGTATTTTTGGCATTCAATATCGTTTAGCAACTACTCCCAATAGCGATATTACTGCTACAGGCGGTACACCAGATTTAAGCGGTACTGTGCAAATTAATTCGCCAGAAGTTGATACTAGTACTGGTTTAGTTCAATTACCAGAAAACTTTACCGATCTTAGTAATCAAATTGTCGCAGGTTGTGCCTCTTCTAGAAACAACAGCTTCGTAATTACCGGAAGAGGCGGTTTACCCGAAGATCCTCATCAAACTCTCAGAAGTGCCACAGTTTGGCGTGATTTACGCGCTTTTGCACAGGATATGGGCACAGGAGATGGGGAGATGGGGAGATGGGGAGATGGGGAGAATCATTCTATAACTGGTTCCATCCCCCTACCTCCCCACCCCCCCACCTCTATTATTGAGGCTACTGGTTGGGTGAAGAATGCTGATGGTAAAGTAGAATTGATTACTCAATCTACTACGGAAAATATTTCGTACAAACTTCCACAATGCAGTGGGTTTTAAAGTAATGATTAGAATTCGAGCGCTATTAAAATCTATTCATAAAAGTGTTTGGCTGGGTTTATTAACTCTGTTTTTAATTACAATGGTTTTCCCGGCAACAGCACAGATTAACGATAATTTTCCTTTAGGAAAACGGGAAGTTAAACGGGAAATTATTGCTCTTAATCAGCAAAATAATCTTAATTCGAGTTTGTTGGAACAAGGGCGAATGCTGTTTGCTAATGGCAGATTTGCAGAAGCGGTGAGTGTTTGGCAACAGGCGGTGAAAGGGTTGCAAGGAGAGAGCGATCGCACTCAACTTGCTTTAACTTTAAATTACCTAGCTAATGCTTATCAAGAATTAGGACAATGGCAACAAGCTAAAAATGCTATTACCCAAAGTTTAACTCTCTTACAAGCTCAATCTAGCCCAAATATTCTGGCTCAAGCTTTAAATACTCAAGGCAATATCCAATTCGCAACCGGACAAACAGAAGCCGCTTTAAGTAGTTGGCAACAAGCCGAAAAAGCCTATTCCCAAGCTGGAGATGAAACCGGATTTATCGGTAGCAAAATTAATCAAGCACAAGCTTTACAAACTTTGGGACTTTACCGACGAGCTAAACTAAATTTAGAAGAATTAAATACCAAATTGCAAAGTTTACCTAATCCTGCTTTAAAAGCAATGGGATTGCGTAGTTTAGGTGTAGCTTTGCAAGTTGTAGGAGATTTAACCAGATCTCAAGAAGTGTTAAATCAAAGTTTGGCAATTTCTCAGCAGCTAAATTCTGACTCGGAAACTAGTGCTACTTTATTGAGTTTGGCAAATACCCTCAGAGCTTTAAAAAAACCTCAAGAAGCTTTGGTGAATTATCAAAAAGCTGCCGAAACAGCGAGTAATCCTTTGACAAAAATGGAAGCGAAACTCAACGAATTAAGCCTTTTAGTTGAAACTAAAAACCTCGAATCAGCTAAAAAATTATTGCCGGAAATAGAACTTCAAATAGAAAAGATTCCGCTAAATCGAGAAAGTATTTACGCTCAGGTGAATTTTGCCAATACTTTAATTAAAATGGGGTATAATCCGCCAGCCATTGCCCAAGTCTTAGCAACAGCGATTAAAAACTCGCGCCAACTTCAAGATTTACGATCCGAATCTTTTGCCCTTGGACAATTAGGAAAACTATATCAACAAACACAACAAACACAAGAAGCCCAAAATTTAACTAAGCAAGCTTTAACTATTGCTCAACAGTTAAATGCTGCTGATATTGTGGCTCGGTTACAATCCCAAATGGGCGAAATTTTGCAGCAAAGAGGTGATGTTGCAGGTGCGATTTCTGCTTATACTGAATCGGTTAATATCCTAAAATCTCTGCGGACTGATTTAGTCGCGATTAATCCCGATATTCAATTCTCTTTTCAAGAAACTGTTGAACCTGTCTATCGTCAGTTAGTTAGTTTACTCCTTAAATCTAATCCCGATCAAAACAAGCTGAAACAAGCTCGTGAAGTAATTGAATCCTTACAAATCGCAGAGTTAGATAACTTTTTCCGGGAAGCTTGTTTAGATGCTAAACCGCAGCAAATCGATCGATTAGATCCCCAAGCGGCGGTAATTTATCCAATTATTTTACCCGATCGTTTAGAAGTAATTTTTTCCCAACCGGGAAAAGCTTTACGGCAATACACAACTAATTTGCCGCAAGCTGAAGTAGAAAAAACGCTGGTGCAGTTATTAGAATCTCTCAATCCCTTCTTTTCTAGTGACGAAAGGTTGCGCGTTTCGCAACAAGTTTATGATTGGTTAATTAAACCTGCTTCAGCAGAATTAGCCGCTAATGGAGTGAAAACTTTAGTATTTGTGCAAGATGGCTTATTACGCAATTTACCAATGTCAGCCCTTTATGATGGCAAAAGTTATTTATTGGAAAAATACAATATTGCTGTAGCTCCTGGTTTATCTTTGGTGGCACCTCAATCACTTACGAATAAGAAAATCAAAGTTTTAACAGGTGGAATCACCGAATCTCGCCAAGGCTTTTCTGCACTTCCGGGAGTAGAAGTTGAAGTAAATAAAATTGCCCAAAAAGTTCCGAGTAAAGTATTTTTAAACCAACAATTTACCGAAGAAAATTTACAATCTGAAATTGCAGGAACAGCTTTTCCCATAGTTCATTTAGCTACTCATGGTCAGTTTAGCTCTAATCCAGAAGAGACTTTTATTTTAACTTGGGATGAGAAAGTTAAAGTTAAAGAATTCGAGACTTTATTGCGGTATCGGGAACAAGGTAATGTTAGTCCGATCGAATTGCTGGTTTTAAGTGCTTGTCAAACTGCGGCTGGTGATAAACGGGCTGCATTAGGTTTAGCAGGTGTAGCAGTGCGATCGGGTGCGCGTAGTACTTTGGCAACTCTTTGGTCAGTAAAAGATGAATCTACTGCGGAATTAATGACCGAATTCTATCAATTATTGTCTCAGGGTAATAGTAAAGCGGAAGCGCTGCGTACATCACAGTTAAAGCTACTTAACCAATCTCAGTATAATCACCCATTTTACTGGGCTCCTTTCATTATTGTTGGTAACTGGTTATAAACATTAAGATGACTTTAAATACTTGATAAAGTTACTCTTTGTTCCTTTACATAAAGGGGTAAATGCGCTTTGATATAAATGGGTGAGTATCTACTAAACATATATTTAATGTTGAGGTAATATGAACAGAAAACCTTTGGCTTTATTTGCGATCGCACTCTCTTTACAAATCATAATTCCTAGCCTTGTTTCCAGCGTCAAGGCTCAACCCACTTCCGCAAATGGGTCACAATCTATACAAAGCCGTTTAGCAGCGGATGTAACATTTGAGCCACCAGGAAGCGATAAACCAGATGACACTGCTGGCGGCGCATCTCGTGGCAGTGGATGTCCGCAAGAAGTAATAATTACAGGTGGATGTGTAGTTCCATTAATGCCTGGTAATAGAGATGGGTTAACAGTAACAGGTCGTCCCACATTCTTTATTTACGTGCCGCAAAATTCGGCAAAAGAAGTATTTTTTAGCCTGGAAGATCAGAACAACAAAAATATTTACCAGACTAGAATTGCCCTGACTGGTAAATCAGGAATTCTTCAGTTTACACTTCCAGAAAATGCGCCATCTTTGGAAGTTGGCAAGAATTATCGCTGGGCTTTTGTGGTGGTTGGGGAACAAGGACTCAGACCGGATAGCCCCGGTATTCAAGGGAGAATTAAGCGCATTGAACCAGACGCAGCATTACTAAGTCAGCTACAAAATGTCACGCCGATCGAACGTGCAGCTTTGTATGGCAAAAAGGGGATATGGCACGAAACTTTAGCTAGTTTAGCCCAAGCGAGAAAATTACAACCAACAGATGCTAATTTGGTTAGTCAGTGGGAACAACTGTTAAAATCAGTAGGGCTAGAAGCGATCGCCTCCCAGCCATTGTTAAACTAGCCTTTATTGTTCCCGGGTGCAGAAAAATCAATGTGGCTAAAACTTAAAAAGCGAATTGCCAAAAGGGGCGGTTTACTAATTACTGCCCCCAGTATAGCTGGATTAGTGATAGCCGCCAATTCTCTAGGGGTCTTTCAACTGTTAGAATGGGCTACTTTCGATCAATTTTTTGCCATTCGCCCCCCGGCACCAGTTGATCCGCGTATTGTGGTTATTACTATTGATGAATCAGATATTAATAAAGCCGGACAATGGCCGATTTCTGATGCAGTTTTAGCGAAATTAATTACCAAAGTCAAAGCGCAAAAACCAGAAGCTATAGGTTTAGATATTTATCGCGATTTGCCAGTACCACCTGGACATTTAACGTTAGTAAAATTATTTCAATCTACACCTAACTTAATCGGAGTAGAAAAAGTAGTCGGAAATGCTGTGCCTGCCTCGCCAACTTTAAGTAAATTAAAACAGGTAGGAATGGCGGATTTAGTATTAGATGCTGATGGAAAAGTGCGCCGAGCCTTGCTATCTGTAAGAAGCGGTGGGGAAGTACATCTCAGCTTGGGAACTAAGTTGGCTTTGATGTATTTAGAAAAAAAAGGAGTTAAACTCCAATTAATAGATAAAAATAAAAAGTATTTACAATTAGGTGAAGCTGTAGTTGTTCCTTTTACCGGAAATGAAGGGCCTTATGCCGGGGCTAATGCGGGTGGTTATCAAATTATTCTTAACTATCGAGGCTCAACAGATAGCTTTAATACTGTCTCCATGACAGAAGTTTTAAATAACCAAATTTCGCCGGATAAATTTCGCGATCGCCTAGTTTTAATTGGTAATATTGGCACTAGCTTTAATGACTTATTCTTCACTCCTTACAGCAGTAGTTTATTTACTAGTCCCCAACGAATGCCAGGGGTATTAGTTCACGCTAATATAACCAGCCAAATTATCAGCGCCGCTTGGGGCGAGGCTCCTTTTTTCCGGGTTTCATCCCCACAAATAGAAGCTTTGTGGGTTTTATTCTGGTCTTTAATTGGTGGCGGAACTACTAGGAGGTTATTAAGAGTAAGTAAGCAGAAAAAACCAGCTATTTTGCCACAATGGTTAATTAATGTTAGTAGTATTGTATTGTGGGGAACAATTTTAATTATTGGCAGTTATTTAGCTTTCTTAAGTGGCTGGATATTGCCTGTTATTTCTCCCATAGCAGCCTTGATACTTTCCGCAATTTCTAGCATGATTTCCCGCTATTTAGAATTGCAACATTTGGTAAATTTGGATGGCCTGACCGGGGTAGCAAATCGTCGTTGCTTTGATGAATTTTTGCACCAAAAATGGGGCTTAATGGCGGAAAAAATGAACTTTATTTCGCTGATACTTTGTGATGTTGATTATTTTAAAAAATACAATGATACATACGGGCATCAAGCAGGTGATGAATCTTTGCGACAAGTGGCTAAAGCGATCGCCAAAGTAATTCGTTCTACTGATTTGGTGGCGCGTTATGGCGGAGAAGAATTTGCTGTAATTATGCCAAATACTAATCCTGAAGTCGCTTTAAAAGTCGCGAAGAGAATTACAGCAAATGTCAAAAGTTTACAAATTGTACATGAAAATTCTCTGATTAGCGATCGCGTCACTCTCAGTTGTGGTGTAGCGAGTATGGTTCCCAATCTCACCAATTCTATCAGTGAATTAATTAATATAGCTGACCAAGCCCTTTATGAAGCAAAACGACAAGGACGCGATCGGATTATTGTCGCTATAATAATGCAAGAGAAAAAAACATTAACTTAGGGTGATTCCAATGCGGCTCGGTTAAGGATTTTTTTCCTGCCCGGGGGGTGCTTCATTAGAATTTTGTTAACAGCGACAATTGCATTCACTTTTTAATGCGAAAAATCTATGAAGTCAAAACTTAACAAAATAATTCGCCAATGGCGCAGCTTACTAATTCTTGCCCCCACTGTTGCTGGATTAGTAATAATAGGGAATTACTTAGGTTTATTCCAACTTTTAGAATGGGCGACTTTAGATCAGTTTTTTCGCTTACGTCCCCGGGAATCTGTGGATTCTCGAATTGTTATTGTTACGGTTAATGAATCAGATATTACGTATACTAATCAATGGCCGATTTCCGATGCAGTTTTAACTAAATTAATTAATAAATTGAAAGCCCAACAGCCAAAAGCTATTGGTTTAGATATATATCGGGATTTGCCAGTACCGCCCGGTAATGCGGAATTAGTCAAATTGTTTGCAGAAACACCTAACTTAATTGGGGTAGAAAAAGTAGTTGGAAATACTGTAGCACCACCGCCAACTTTAAGCAAATTAGGACAAGTAGGAATTTCAGATTTAGTATTAGATTCTGACGGCAAAGTGCGGCGAGGTTTGCTATCTGTAAGAACTGACCAAGGAAAAACAAAATTAAGTTTGGGAACAAAATTAGCCTTAATGTATCTGGAAAGTCGCGGCATAAAACTCCAGATGATCGATGCGAAAAATAAAATTTTAGGATTAGGAAAAGCTAAATTTGTGCCTTTTACTGGGAATGAAGGTGGATATATTAGGGCTAACTCTGGTGGTTATCAAATTTTATTGAACTATCGAGGCAGTTTAAATAATTTCCAAACTATATCATTAGAGGATGTTTTGTCAGACCGTATTCCACCAGATATGATGCGCGAGCGCATTGTTTTAATCGGTGTTACTGGTTCTAGCTTCAACGATTTATTCTTTACTCCTTACAGTGCTAATCCCTTCGGTAGCCCCAAATTAACACCAGGAGTAGTTATTCATGCTAACTTAACTAGCCAAATTTTAAGTGCCGCATTAGATGGCAGACCTTTTATTAAATATTGGTCGGAACCAAGCGAAATTTTCTGGGTTTTAGTTTGGTCTTTTATCGGCGCTACAGGAAGTAGGAAATTACTGTTAGCGCAACAATTCATTAATAAATTTACTTGGAAATGGGTAACTTTTACTATCTTTATTCTAGTAGCCGGAGGTAGTCTGGTTGGGGGCAGTTATTTAGCTTTTTTAGCTAGTTGGTGGCTACCTGTAATTTCCCCATTAACTGCATTAATTACTTCGGCAATAGCGATCGCCGGATACCACGCCCTAGAATTACAACGGCAAAAAACCGACTTAGAAATTTTATTAGAAACGGCTACTGCACACTACGATACAGTTACCGCCGAATTAGAATATAAAGCCGAAGAAACAGCAAGGGAAGGTGAGAGAAAATTAGCTCAATTTTTAGAAGCAGTACCAATAGGAGTTGCAGTTGTTGATGGCAATGGCAAAATTTATTACCTGAATGATGCTGCACAACAACTACTTGGTAAAGGAGTGATTCCTGATAGTACAATAGAGGAATTTACAGAACTTTACCAACTGTACCTGGCTGGAACTAGTCAATTATACCCTTATGAAAAATTACCTATTGTCCGTGCTCTAAAAGGTGAATCTTTCTCGGTGGATGATCTGGAAATTCATCTAGAAAATAAGATTATTCCCCTAGAAAGTTGGGCAACTCCTATTTATAATAAATCCGAGCAAATTACTTATGCGCTGCTAGTTTTTCGGGATATCACTGAACGGAAAAAAGCTGAAGCAGAACGGATAAAATTAACCGAACAGTTACTTGCACTTAACTTATCTTACTCGCGTTTCGTTCCCCATCAATTTCTCGAATTATTAAACAAAGAAAGTATTATTGATGTGCAATTAGGCGACCAAGTGCAAAAAGAAATGTCCGTATTATTTTCTGATATTCGGGATTTTACCACTTTATCGGAAAGTATGACTCCGGCTGAGAATTTCAAATTTATTAATGATTATCTCAGCCGCATGGAACCTGAAATTATTGACAATCAAGGGTTTATTGATAAATACATTGGTGATGCAATTATGGCACTATTTAGCGGCGAAGCAGATAATGCCGTTAAAGCAGGAATTGCCATGCTAAACGCCCTTAATGAGTTTAATCAAGAGCGCCAAAGTATGGGTAATTTGCCGATTAAAATTGGCATTGGAATCAATACAGGGACAATGATGCTAGGTGTTGTTGGTGGGCGATCGCGCATGGACACTACAGTAGTTAGTGATGCTGTTAACTTGGCCTCTCGACTTGAAGGGTTGACTAAAAATTATGAAGTACCTTTATTGATTTCTCACAACACTTTTTTGGCTTTAAATGATGCTAATGCTTATGACATCCGACTGATTGATAAAGTAAAAGTTAAAGGCAAATCAGAAATGGTCACTGTTTATGAAGTATTTGATGCCGATCCACTCGAAATTAAACAAGCAAAACTGTTAACTAAAACTGGATTTGAACAAGCAGTCTTACTTTATAATTTAGGCAGATTTGAACAGGCCGCAGCAATTTTTGCGAAATGTCTTTCTGTTAATCCTCACGATAAAGTTGCTCACATTTATTTGCAACGCTGTCTGGAACAGAGGCAGCGGAGCAGGGGGGCAGGGGTGCAAGGGTGCAGGGGTGTAGAGGTGTCCAGGTGCATGGGGGTAGAGGGGTTCCAAGGGCCGAGGAGACAAGGGGAAGTTGATTAACTCAAAACTCTCTCTATCAAATCTTTCCTAGACCGCAGTTCCCAGTCCTTTATATAATGCCCAGAGTAGTTCTTTTGTGGTGAATGGTTTAGATAAAAAGCCTTGAAAACCTAACTTTTGGACTTGAGAAACTACTTCTGTAGAATTTAGTCCACTCATGGCTAATACGTATACATTTGGATTCAGTCGGCGTAAGAGGGGAATAATAGTTGTACCGTCCATTGTCGGCATCATAATATCCATTAATACGCCAGCAATTTCGTCTTTATATTCAGCATAAAGAGCGATCGCTTCAATCCCATCACTCGCTGTCAAAACTCGATAATTATAAGTTTCTAATGTAGTTTTAGTAATTTCCGTAATCGCCGCTTCATCATCAACAACTAAAATTAATTCTTGTTCACCAGTCAATAATTCTAAATCATCATCTGTTTCCTGCGTAGGTGATTCGATCGCAGGCAAAAACACCTTAAACACACTGCCTTTATTCACCTCACTTTGCACATCAATAAATCCGCCGTGACTTTTAACAATTCCCAGCACTGCCGAAAGTCCTAATCCCGTACCTTTACCAACTTCTTTTGTAGTAAAAAATGGATCGAAAACTCGATGAATAATTTCTGGGGGAATGCCCATTCCCGTGTCGGCAACAGTCACCACCACATAAGCCCCTACTTTAGCATCTATGTGCATTCTGGCATACTGTTCATCCACCATGAAATTTTGAGCAATGATCTGCAAATTACCACCTTCAGGCATAGCATCACGGGCATTAACGCAGAGATTCATAAACACTTGATGCAGTTGCGTGGTATCACCAGAAATTGTCCAGAGATTAGCGGGAATGTTGCTGTGAATATCAATAGATTTTGGCAAAGTTTGGTGAATTATTTGCTCAATTTCAAATAATAAATGATGAATTTGTAAATTAACTCGTTTCCCCTCTACCCCACGAGCAAAAGAGAGTATTTGTTTAATTAAATCTGCTCCTCGTTGGGCGCTAGATTCTAAAGTTTTCAGTAATTGTTGAGTGTTATTATTTAAGTTGGGCAGTTTCAGCGGTAATAGTTGCACCACTGCCAAAATGGGAGTCAAAATATTATTTAAGTCGTGAGCAATACCACTAGCAAGTGTTCCCAAACTTTCCAAACGTTGGGCGCGTAAAAATTGCGCTTCTAGCTGTTTCTTTTCGGTAATATCCATGTGGATACCAATCATCCGCACAGGTTTTCCTATTTGGTCACAAAATAAGCTACTCTTAACAGCAATCCAGCGAATTTCTCCGGGAACACAACAGCTAGAAGTTAGCGGACAAGAGGCTTCATCTAATAGGTAATATTCTTCTTCCCTTCTGGTATCGGAAGGACAGACAATGCGAAATTCTGTATCTAATCCTTGCCCGTTTTTGACTGCTTGCCAGAGTTCTTGTTCAACTTTGGGGCGATCGTCTGGATGTATACTTTGCATCCAACCTTCATATTGTCCGTCAAAACTGCCCGGTGCTAAACCATAAAGAGCTTCTAATTCTGCTGTCCAAACAATATCATTAGTTGGAATCAGCCATTCAAAAGAAGCAATTTTTCCGGCTTGTTGGGCTAGTTCTAATCGTGATTGAATTCTTTGTCGCCATTCAATTTCTTGGCGCAATAATTCGTTAGCCATTTCTAAGGCAGCGGTGCGTTCTTGTACTCGCTTTTCGAGAATTTCATTGGCTTCTCTTAGGGCTTCGGCGGCTTGTTTCCGTTCGATCGCATAGCGCAAAGAACGCACCAAAATCTCTTGATTGATCTGCCGTTTCATCAAGTAATCTTGCGCCCCATGACGCACTGATTCGATCGCCAATTCGTCATCATTAGTATTAGTTAAAACGACAATTGGCAAGCTAGGGGCGTGCTGAATTAGTGAATCTAAAGAAGCTAACCCCTCACTATCTGGTAAAGTTAAATCGAGCAGCACTACATCAAAACTTTCGGTTTCTAAGGAAGCAATTGCTTCCCCCAAACGTTTCACATGGGCTAAGTTAAACCGACTCAGAATTGCTCCTTTCAATACTTCTTTTAATAGCCTTGCTTCCGCCAGGTTATCCTCAACCAACAAAATATTCACACAAGATTTTTCTACTTTCCTTCCGAAGGTAGTGTTGCAGTTTCCAACCAAAATTCCTCAATCCCCCGAACAATTTTAAATAATTCACTGAGATTTCGCGATTTGGAGATATAGCAATTAACGTGCAAATCGTAACTTTTAGAAATATCCTCCTCATTGCGCGAAGTAGATAAAACGATTACGGGAATGTGCTTCAGTGCAGGATCGGATTTAATTTCTGCTAACACTTCCCGTCCATCTTTTTTCGGCAAATTTAGATCCAACAGGATGAGATCGGGAAGAGTTGCTTGTGCAAATTCCCCATCCTGTCGGAGATAAGCCATTGCTTCCATGCCATCCCTAGCTACAATCACTTCACACTGAGCAGCAGTGCTCTTTAATGCTTCTTGGATCAGCCGGATATCACCACGATTATCTTCGATCAAAAAGATTCTTTTGTAACCTGTTTCCGTTGGCATGATTGCGCTCACGAAGGATTGCTTTAGCAGAGTCACGTCCTCCTACTGGAATTGTAAAGCAGAAGGTTGCACCTTTGCCTAGTTCGGATTCGACCCAGATCCGTCCCCGATGGCATTCTACTATTTTTTTACAAATTGCTAATCCCATGCCGGAGCCGGGATATTCATCGCGGGTGTGCAGACGTTGGAAAATGACAAAAATGCGATCGCTAAATTGCGGATCGATGCCAATTCCATTATCTTTAACTCTAAACAACCAATCATCTTCTTGCCGTTGCACCCCAATATGAATTTGTGGCGGTTCGTCTTTCTTTTGGAACTTAATTGCATTGCCAATTAAGTTTTGGAATAATTGCATTAATTGAGTTCCATCTGCCACAATCGTTGGCATTTGATCGAAAGTAATTGTAGCATTAGTTTCGCCAATTCTGCCGCGCAAATTACTTAATGCTCGATCCAGTGCTGATTCTAAATCAGTTAATTCCCATTCAATGCCTTTTAGATCTACCTTGGAGTAAGCTAACACATCATCAATTAAAGTTTGCATTAAGCTGACACCTTCCACAGCAAAGTCGATGAATTCTTTGCCATCTTGATCTAATTCTTCGTTATACCGCATTTCCAACAACTGCACATAATTTGCCACTTGATTTAGTGGTTCTTGCAAGTCGTGAGAAGCGACATAAGCAAATTTCTTTAATTCGGCGTTGGAACGTTCCAAATCTTGCGCGAGTAAGGCTAATTCTTCCGCTTGTCTGAGTACGATATTGACGATCGCTTTTCGTAATTCCAGTGCTGCTTTCACTTCCACTTGTTTCCAAGGCAAAGATTTCAACCGCACCGTTTCTTTCCACAATTCAAAAGACTTTCTCGGACATAACCTGAGATTATTTTCTGTTTCTTTAACTTCGTAAGCGTGATTTGGATCTCCTCCCCAATTCACGGTTTGCAAAACTTCAGGACGGAACCATAATACAAAACTCCGCTTAGAAATTGGAATCGCTAACAACCCGCTAGCAATATCTTTGAATCGTTCCGCATCAGAATAAATCAAAGGCAAAGAATCAGTATAAAAAACTTCTTCTTCAACCGTTTTTCCTAACCATTGCACCAAGTAATTTAACTCGGTTTCCGGTGGAGTGCGTCCAATGGTTGTCCAATGTCCATTAAAACAAATTGCCGCACCTTTAGCATCTGCTAAATCTAGCAAGTTTGTTTGATGATTGACTAAACCAGAAATGAAGTTATCTGACTGCGACATATATTCAATCAACATTGATTGAACTTGCGACAATTTCATCCGGTAATTGTAATCTGCTTCTTCTTCACGGGTGGAAATTTCGGCAAAAATCACTCTTCCCAAAAATTCGCAAGCTTTCCGCAATTCGTAAGGAATATATTTCGGGGTGCGATGGTGACAAGCAATCAATCCCCAAAGTTTCTGATCTTTCATTAAGGAGATTGTCAGGGATGCGCCAACTCCCATATTGTGCAAATATTCCAAGTGACAGGAATAAGGACTGCGGAGAATGGAAAGAGTCAGATCGATCGGTTGATTTGTAATTGGGTTATTGCTGGGATAAAGTTGTACTGGTTCAGCATGAGAATTAGGAATTACCCGAATCCAATTAGAGAGAAACATTTTTCTCGCTGGTTGGGGAATATCCGATTCTGGATAGTGTAAACCCAGATATGGCTCCATTTCCCGCTGTTTTACTTCAGCAACAACTTCGCCATGTCCGTCTTCATCAAATTTGTACAACATCACGCGATCGCATCCCGTGACATTCCGCACTTCCCGCACAATAATCTGACAGAAATCTTGCAAGTTTGTCGTAGCTTCCAACTGTCCAATTGAAGCCTTGGCGAGATGGTAAAAACTCAAAAATGGGATATTTTCCTGAGTTAATGCTGGTTCTAATTCTAAAACCAAAAATCCATCCGCACTGCGATGAAATATCGCATCAAAAACTAAGTAATCATCCCCTTTCCTTCTCACCCAAACCTTTGTCGGATTGATTACATCAAGGTTTTCTTGAGCTAATCCTTCCTTAAACTGTTCCAGTTGGAAAGTATCTAAAATATCTTCCAAACTCTTACCCAAAACCTGTTCTGCTGGCATTCCAAATGCCGCCGAACAGTTAGTGCTAACTTGCAAAATTGTTAAGTCTGGTTCTTGCAAAACCAACAAGACTCCGTGCGGTTGAATTTGAGTCAATGTATGGATTTGCGGCTGTTTTAAACTTGTTAAATTAATCTCTTGCGTCTCTAAATTCATAGCTGCCATAATTATCCTCCACAAACCAGAGTAGAAAATTTATTTTCCGTCTTATGCTTCAGCCGATCTTACAAATAATTACTCCCGTTGTGTGAAACTTATTCGCGATTTACTGGTTTTTGGTTAACAATAAATAATTTGCGAATTCCCCTATTCTCCCGATCTGAGAATTTCTCACTCTCCAATTTCTACCTCTAGTCGCAGCATACCGCAGAAAATTACTCAGCGGGTAAATGCAATTCTTAAATAAAGTAGAAGTTTTCTCAATATATAGTTATTTAATTTTTAGCTGCACAATTAATGCAAAAGTTTATTTCTCCTCAGCAATTAGCAATCTTTGTTCAAGAAAAAACTTAATTTTGTAAGTGTCTACTCTAATGGTAGAGTAACAATTCTTAACCAAAATTCTTCTATGCGCTTAACTGTTTGAGTTAAATGATGTAAATCATCAGATTTGATCACATAACAATTGCCTTGGAGTGCATAAATCCCAAAAATATCCTGATCACTCTGAGACATAGTTAATACAACAATAGGAATGCGGTGCAGTTGAGGATCGGCTTTAATTTCTGTTAGAATTTCCTTGCCATCTTTTCCCGGCAAATGCAAATCTAGTAGAATTAGGTCGGGACGAGAAGCATCGGCATATTCGCCACGATGATGGAGAAAATCCATTGCTTTTGTGCCATTTGCGATCGTCACAATGCGGTAGTGTGTTGAACTTTCCGTCAGTGCATTGGTGATTAGACTGGCATGATCCGGGTTATCCTCCACAATTAGAATTAACCGCTCTGTCGGAGATTTTTCCATATAAAACGCCACAATTAACTATCAGTGTTACCCAGATCCCCGACTTCTTCAAGAAGTCGGGGATCTCGCTAGATCCCCGACTTCTTCAAGAAGTCGGGGATCTAGAATCAGGTTATCGATCGCCATATAATTTTATCTGTCTACTTCGATAAAAACTCGCCCTGTTAGAATCTTTTAAAAATGAGTGACGATCGACAATTTGCCCCAGCGACTCAGCGCAACCGAGAGCCAATTTTAGAAGTGTTGCAGCGGATTTTACCCAGCACTGGTACAATTTTAGAAATAGCAAGTGGTACTGGTGAACACTCCGTCTTTTTTGCGCCACAGCTTCCCGGACGGAAATGGTTGCCTACAGATATTAATTATCTATCACTTGTGAGTATTTCTGCTTGGCTGAAGCATTCGCCATCAGATAACATTTATCCACCAATTTTATTAGATGTTTGTGCTAATATTTGGTCGATCGAACAAGAAAAGCAATATCTTGACGAAATTACTGCCATAGTTAGTATTAACATGATTCACATTGCACCTTGGGCAGCTTGTTTAGGATTAATGGCAGGTGCAGGACGCATTCTTCCCGAAAATGGCATCCTTTATTTATATGGCCCTTTTAAACAAAATGGGCAACATACCGCACCGAGTAATGCTGCATTTGATGAATGGTTAAAAAGTCAAAATCCTGAATGGGGAGTGCGAGATTTAGAAGAAGTAATTGCAGTTGCAAAAATGCAAAATTTGCACTGGTGCGAAACTGTTTCTATGCCAGCAAATAATCTTTCGGTTATCTTTCAAAAAATTTAGTTTGGAGAGTCGGAAATTCTGTAGGGGCGAAGCATTTGGGCGATAAATTCTGCAATCCACCAATGATAATTAAATCCAAATGCTTCGCCCTCCCCCTACAGACAACCTGTATCTAAAATCTTGCACCAAGGCAGGGCGTTCGCGTAGCGTGCCGTAGGCATTAGCATTCGGATAGTTATCTCTTGGTTTAATTCCATAAATTGTCGCCCGTTCTGCGAAGCAGTTCCCGAAGGGTATGCTTCGCCCCTACACTAATTAATCTGCTCAAATATTTTTTAATTCGATCGCCCCTTCCCCCCCAAAAACAACCACCAAACTGTTACCGCTACCCAGTGCATAAAAGTAATTGTCCACAGAGAACCGATAAAGTAATAATTAATGGTACAAGCTAAACCCAAGAGAGTTATTAACAACAAAAACACGGGATTAGCAAAAGTCGATCGCCCAAACCATTTCGCCAAAATCAAATGAAATCCCACATAAATCCCTAACCCTAAAAATCCCCAACTCCACCAGATTAAAGGCGAAAACCAATCTTTCGGATAAGGCAATAATAGAACACGAAACAGATATTCTTGCACTAAAGCGGGAACAAATAGCAGTTTGATTGTTGTTGCTAATTGATGATACCAGGGAGTAGCTAAAGGTTGCCAGTCAAGAAAGTTTTTGGTAAAACCAATGGGAATTGCGATCGCACCAAAAATCACTAACATACCTAAAGTCTTCAACCAATCTATTTCCGAAGGAATTGTTACCCCGCCAAAAGTGCGAGTTACCAAATAAGAAAATATTGGAATATTAGTAAATGGCAGTTTCCAAGCACCTAATATTAAAGTTGGTTCCAATGGTGCAAGATTCGGATCTTTCCCGCCAATTTGATTAGTGCGTAAAAACCATAATTCAGCGTCATTATTTAAAAATAACATGGAAAATTCATCGAATGCTTGCCGAGGGAGAGCAGTTCGCCAACTAATTAATCCCGTGAGTAAATTTCTCGGTTTAAAATCATTAATACTAATAAACTCTTTGTCAGAACGCACCCCAGTCAACACATCAGCATTCCATTGCCAATCCCAACGTACTACACCCATTGGTGTTAGTTGTTTTGCTAAATCTTTGGCTAATTTTACCAAATCCTGAAACCTTTTTGTGGTTGGATTATTAGGATTATCTTTCATCCATTGCACAATTTGGGGATTTTTTTCGATCTTTTGTTGAAAGCGATATAAAGTGAGAAATATTGCTTGCGCCGAATCTTGCACGCAAGAAGTTGCAGAAGTAATGCTAGAATCTCCTGTACCATCACCAATGCGATAACGTGCAGCAACTAAACTTAATTCGCCCATTAGTTCATTAAACAAAGAAAGTTTTGTGCCGCCAAAATCGTATTCTTTGGTTAAGGTATCTAGCTTAATTAACACATCAGAAACTGGGCGAACTCCCATAAATCCTCGGCGCATATTGCCCATATAATTCGCCCAAGTTTGAAAACCGGATAATGTACCATCGCCGCCATTACCATAAACTTGAAAGTAGTCAATATTAAAAATTGGTTCATTGGTAAAAACGTCGCGCACAACTTCAGCTACACCAAAAGAAAAGTGTCCGGTGTATGTGCCAAAAGCGAATTTTTCGGCGTTGCGATATGTGCCACCTTTTCCGCCATAAAGGTGCATTACTAAAGTGCGATCGCCAATTTTCCAATCTTTATATGTGCCGTCAGTTTTACCTGTTAAAAGTATACTTTCAACTGTGCCTTTCTTTTTTTCTACATCTTGCCAATTCTGGAAATTAATAAATTTTAAACCTGGATTAAATCCGCTAATTGTTTCTTGAGGTTTGACTTGAATTAGCGATCGCGGTTGCATTGCTTGTACGGTAAAAACTCCCTTGCGATCGTCCGCGCCGTAAATATACCACCCCGCTTTTCCCTCTGGCGAATTAACCAGATCGCGAGTAGTCATATTAAAGATTCCTTGATTATCTGGCGGTTGTTGGGGAATGCGAACAATTTCTATTGCACCATCGAATTTACCAGTTTCAATATTATAGTGTTGCACCCGCATTAAATCGCTAGCACAAGGCGGTTTCCCCGGACAAAGTTGGGGTAAATCTTGGGGTTTTTGGGGCACTAATTCCAAAAATTTGACTAATCCATAATATCTGCCAGTTTCTTGAATTGGTTCTTGATTAATTCGCAAAGTTGTAATTGAATTGTTACCCAGATCCCCTTTTAGATCCCCGACTTCTTCAAGAAGTCGGGGATCTAATTTTAGATCCCCGACTTCTTCAAGAAGTCGGGGATCTGAAACTACAACTTTTCCCGGCAAAATTACTGTGACATCATCTATAGAATGTGCTCCTGCTAATGATTGTAAGGGACCGACGCGATCGCGATTATTTAGTCGCATCGGATGAATTACTCCATTTTCGTAAGACTGTTGCACAGAAGCAGGAAAACGAGTATTACGAGAAGCTTTATTTACATAAGCTTGCACTAGCGGTTCTTGACTCCATGCCAACCGCACAGTTTTACCAATTAAATTTTTCTCATTAGCGGGGGCTACTTCAACCTCAAACCATGCCCAATCTGTTTCTTGGTTTGTTTTGGCAAATTCTTGATATCGCTCTTTAGAGGGCAGAATTAGCCGTCCTACCCAATCACTTACAGGTCGAAAATTAGCGGGTACTTCGGCGGTAATTGGATAATAACTCGGTTGATTAAATGGGGCTTTAATTGTGTAGGAATATTGGGAGGGAGGCAAGTTTGCTGTTACTGCTGTCAGCAATGGTGCCTGTAGTAAAATTGTCAGAATTGCGGTGAATATTATTAGGATAATTCGCATTTTCCCAATTCTCAACCATTGCGGCATTGCCATCTCCTCCACTTTTTGCATTTCTAAGTTTTACACCGATTCTGATAACTCGGAAACCGATTCCGCTGCTGGTGCGAGTACTTTCTTCAGCAATAACTTTACTACCATGATGTTAAGCAAAAGAATCACTAAATGTTTCCCTGAAAAATGATGCCAGCAATTAAGGATTTCCGTTGGTAGTGGTAAGGAAACCATGACCAACATTAATATATTTGCCCATTTCTTACCGTACCAAAAGCCGATCGTCCCCACACCCATAACTATGGCATAAATCCCCGCAACTCGCGCAATCTTCCGCAATCCATCAGCAGGTATATTCATCACAGTTTTGAGAAACCAATCACTTAATGTAAACTCTCCATCAACCAGATAATCTTGAGCAACTATGGCTATTTGATCGTAATTTTTCCAACTAAAAAATGACAGAATGCTAATCGTTGCCAGAATTAATACGATCAGACTTTTATAAGCAACGATTAACTTTGTACTTAAAGAGCGTTGATTTTGAACTGTCATGCAAGCAACTTGGGATTTTTAATTTTTGATTATAGCTTAAAACTCTAACCTGTAAATAGAGCTAAAAATAAAATTTTTCTGATCTTCAGGACTTAACTGTGCAACTTTTATTTTGGGTTAGCTTTGCTCAAACTGGCTTCAATTCATTAGACCAGGAATATGATATTATTTTTGGCAGTTGTATATAGTTACCTGAATTGGTCAGACAATTATCAGATTAATAAATCGAGGCAAAGATGGGACAAAAAATCATTTACGGAACCGTCAACGATGATGGCACAAAACAAGGCGGTGAAGGGTTTACTGTAGAATTAGTAGAAGCTGGATTGTATGCGATTACTTTTGCAGAAGCTTTTGCTACTTCTCCTTGTGTAGTTGCTACCCTGAAAGATTGGGGCGCTGATAATCAAATTGTGGTTCAAAATATCAACCCAGATAAATTTCAAGTTACCATTTGGGATTTAGAAGTTAAACAACCAGCTGATGCAACTGCGGCACAATTAAAGGTTAGCAAGGAAAAGTCAGCTTTTAATTTCATTGCGATCGGGGAAGGTTAATTGAAGGAATAAGTGTGGAATTGGCGATCGCTCATCTTTGTTTCAGTGTTTTGATTAGGTGTGCGATCGCTTCCTATCAGCAAATTTAATCTAATCATTATCATCTGCAATTAAGTAATCATTATTCAGGATTTCTAGAACAACAAAAGGCGATTCAACTGGAAACACATCAATTGCTAATCCCGTTTCAGCAGCAGCTAACTCCCTAGCATCGATCCCCGCAAGATCCCCGACTTCTTGAAGAAGTCGGGGATCTGTGTAGATATTATTATTCGGCAAACATTTCAGCCAATGTATCAAGAACTGCTCTTTGCTCATCAGCGTTAATTTTACCAAGCAGTTTTACTAATCGAGCTTTGTCTACTGTACGGATTTGATCGAGAACAATTTGCCCATCTTTTCCCTGAAATTGACAAGCTATTCTTGTGGGATATGCTTGACCTTTCGTAGTCATTGGTGCAACAATTACAGTAGAAATATTGCGGTTCATCTCATCTGGCGAAATCACTACACAAGGTCGAGTTTTCTGAATTTCGCTACCAACTGTAGGATCGAGATTTACTAGGAAAACATCAAAACGGTTGACTACCATTCCCATTCAACTTGATCCCAATTTGTAGTACTGACATCATCTAATAAAATATCATCCTTCTGTTCCGCCATTGCTGCAAAAGCTTCATCCCATCCTACCCGTATTTTTGGTGCAGCACGCACAATTAAGCGATCGCCTTCCACCTCAATTTCTACTTCTCGATCGCTATCAATACAGCTTTGTTCTAACAGAGGTTTGGGAATTCTAATACCTTGAGAATTCCCAATTTTAATAATTCGAGTTCTAATTGCTGTACCCATAGTTAGGTTTTTTTATAGTTTTGGTAATTACATTGTATTTACTAAGAGAGCGATCGTCAAGTAATTTAGTGATAATTGACATAGAGCTTTTAATTTGTTGGCGATCGCTTTTTTAAGCTGTCTCACCTTTTGTTTGTGGCATTGTCTCAATTAACACTCGAAGCATTCTATTAACTGACTCCGGTGTAGTGAAAACTTCCGCTACATCTTCATCTAAAACCACAACAGTTAACTTCTTTTTTCCACTACGAGAAGCAAAGCGATTAGGTTTTGCTTTCTGATAGTCAAAGTCGTATTCAGGTAAAACTTCATTATCAGAATTTGGTGATTCCTCAAAAGGCGTTTTGTTCATAATTTCTCGCTTATTGTATCAATAAAGCTTTCAATTTGGTGATCGCTTTTAAGCAACTCCATACCCAGTATAAGGACGCTTATAAGGTGGATGTAATCCCAGCACAATATCCTCTTTTGCTACTCCCATTTCCACTAATTCTTGTGCTAAATCATCTTCCGTCATATTCTGTTGAATCCAGATTTTCCCATCTCGAATATCAAAATGAATCACGCTATGATAAACCCGATGTAACCCTTTCCAACCTACTCGCATCCATTGGTAATGATCGTGGATTGTATCGAAAATTAACTCATTTTCAATTTCATTATTTTGAGGGTTGCTACTACCATACTTGGTGAGAATTGTTTTAATACAATTGCGATAATGCTCTAACTTATCCATTGCCAAATCTCCTCTAAAATTGAGTCAAATACAATTAGGCTAGCTAAAAGGGCGCTGAGGTGCAGAAAAAATTAGAGCAAGTCATCTGATCTTTTTTGAAAAAGCCCACAGATATCGCTCTAAATCGTGTTCATGTGTATTCATTAAAGCAGTAAGATCGCAATTTTTAACTCTTGAATGAAGAGAGTCAATGGGGTGAATTCCGCATGGACTGTATTTGTATGCTCCTCCCCATCTAAACCAATAGTTTAAGACTTTATCATTACAATTATAGAAATTAATCAGCTTACCGCTAATACTAAAAACAAGATCATCCCATTTTATAGTTCTTGCAGCACCACCGAGAAGGATAACATTATTTACCTCTTTTGAGTAAGTATTTGGTGGAACTTCAAGTCCATAGTGAATTATCCGAGCACCAAGAGAGTGAGCAATTAGAGATATTTTTTGTTCAGGAATGGATCTTAGTAAGTCAGTTAAATAATGTTTTGCTATGGTTTTAGACCTTCCTCTAATTATTTCCCAATGGATAGGTGTAGGGGGATATTCATCGGTTCCACTGTCCCACCATAACTGGTAGATAGAGCCCTTCCATCCTGCTTTTCTAATCGAGGTACACCAAATATCTTGATTTTGAATGTATTTCGTTCGCCATCCATTTAAGAAGACTAAAGCTTCATCACGCCCTTGAGAGGGTTCCACAAAACTAGTGTAAGGTTTATCCATAATGTACTCTTGGCTTTTGATATCTACCTATGGATAGAATGCCCAAAAACACGGGCAAGTTTACTATATAGGGCTTGCTGAATAAGTCTGTTGGTGGGGGTAGGGACACGGCATCATTAATATTTGCAATTTCTACCGTTATCTCTTTCATGCCGTGTCCCTACAATTTCCGCAGAAATTGGCAAGGATTTTGTGCCAAAAGGTCTGAAAAACTTGCACTTGTTTATGCAAAAAAGGCGCAAAACCATTGTTTATCTTACTTTTTACTTTTATTCAGCAAGCCCTAGCTAGGTTTTTTTAGTGATAAAACAGTTTTAATCGACGGCTATGAGGCTTCCATAACTATTCATACCAGCAATCTGATGAGTACTCTGATGCCAAACTCCTATAATGAACAATAGCAGCGATAACACCATAGAGAAACTCATAAGCTCCTTGAAGCATCTCAGATAAGTGGCTGATACTTATATTTTCTAAGTTAGCTAGGAATTTCTTTCCATCTTTGCTTTCAGGGTATCGGAATGACATTGATATTGGATCATGGATACTAAATTCTTTAACTATATGCTCAGTAAGACTTTCTCCTGGTGTTTTTTCGTCCTCCGGAAAAACCTTTTCAATAACTTCCTTTACTTGCCCCCATAATATTTGCAAATCATGTGTTGGGCGAAAGTCTTTCCCTTCATTTAATAACAACCATCCTTCACGAATAATTTCTTTAAAACGAAGTTCCAAATGCTGCCGATACAGAAAGACAATTGGATAAACAAGAGTATCTTGCCCTGTACCGTTTTCAATAACGTGGTTTACAAGAATATCTGCGCCATTGTAATACCCCTCAGCCAACACATCAAAGCCATGAAAGCAGTTGATACGGGCATTATTTATCCAATCAATATCTGAAATAAAAAGCCCTTTATAAGATTGGTTATTTTTAACCATTTCAATCTCCTTATCTATAAACCCACCCGAACAAGAGAGTTCGGGTGGGGAAATTACTGTACTATTATTGTAGCAGCTAAAAATTAACTCGATTTAACCGTCAACAATTCTTGCGGTAAACGCTTAAAAGCCAAACGTTCATTTTCCACATCGACAAAGATGGTATCGCCATCAGTAAATTCACCGCGCAAAATTGCTTTGGCAATTTGAGTTTCTAACTCTCTTTGAATTGCTCTCTTTAACGGACGTGCGCCATAAACAGGATCGTATCCTACATCCGCTAAGAAATCTAACGCAGAATCGGAGAGTTTGAGAGACATTTTACGATCGCTCAACCGTCGCCCCAACCTTAACACTTGCAACTGCACAATCTTCCGCAATTCTTGTTTGTTCAAACCGTGGAAGATGATCATTTCATCAATACGGTTGAGGAACTCTGGACGGAAATTATTTCGCATTGCTTCCATCACTCTTCCCCGCATTTCATCATAACGGGAATCATCACCAGCAATATCTAAAATGTACTGCGAACCGATATTACTCGTCATAATAATTACAGTATTCTTGAAGTCTACTGTATGACCTTGAGCATCAGTAACTCGTCCATCATCCAAAATTTGCAACATTACGTTGAAAACATCTGGGTGAGCTTTTTCGATTTCATCAAACAAGATTACCGCGTATGGACGACGACGAATTGCTTCCGTTAACTGTCCACCTTCGTCATATCCAACATACCCTGGAGGCGCACCAATTAAACGGGAAACGGCGTGTTTTTCCATGTATTCAGACATATCAATTCGTACTAAAGCTTCCTCAGTATCGAACAAATATGCTGCTAATGCTTTCGCTAATTCGGTTTTACCAACACCTGTTGGACCGAGGAAAATAAAGCTTGCAGTAGGACGATTTGGATCTGCTAAACCTGCGCGAGAACGGAGAATTGCATCAGCAACAGCTGTTACTGCTTCATCTTGTCCAACTACTCGTTTGTGCAATTCATCTTCCAAATGCAGCAGTTTTTCCATTTCAGATTCCACTAGTTTACTGATAGGAATTCCTGTCCATTTAGAAATAATTTCCGCGATGTCTGCTTCGGTTACTTCTTCCCGCAACAGTGATTTTCCACTCTTTTGAGTTTGTGCAAGTCTGGTTTCTGCTGCTGACAATTTGTTTTGCAGTTCGATTAGTTTTCCGTATTTCAACTCAGCGGCGCGGTTTAAATCGTAATTCCGTTCTGCTTGTTGAACTTCTAAGTTAACTTTATCGATCGCTTCCTTAATCCCCTGAATCTCAACAATAACATCTTTTTCAGATTGCCATTGAGCATTTAATGTGCTTTGTTCTTCTTTGAGATCTGCCAGTTCTTTTTCTAATCTTTCCAACCTTTCTCTCGAAGCTGCATTGCTTTCTTTTTGCAATGACAATCTTTCCATTTCTAGTTGTAAGATTTTGCGATCGACTTCATCAAGTTCTTCCGGTTTAGATGTAATTTCCATCTTCAACCTAGCAGCAGCTTCATCTACTAAGTCGATCGCTTTATCGGGTAAAAAGCGATCGCTAATATAGCGAGTAGAAAGTGTCGCCGCAGCAACTAAAGCACTATCAGAAATCTTAACCCCGTGATGAACTTCGTAACGTTCTTTCAAACCTCGGAGAATAGAAATAGTATCTTCAACTGTCGGTTGATCGACATAAACTTGTTGGAAACGTCGTTCTAATGCCGCATCTTTTTCGATATATTTACGATATTCATCCAAAGTAGTTGCACCGATACAACGCAACTCACCTCTCGCCAACATTGGTTTCAGCAAGTTACCTGCATCCATTGCACCTTGAGTCGCACCAGCACCAACAACGGTGTGAATTTCGTCAATAAACAGAATAATATTACCTTGAGAATCGGTAACTTCTTTTAATACTGCTTTCAGACGTTCTTCAAATTCACCCCGATATTTAGCACCAGCAATTAATGCTCCCATATCTAGACCAATTAATTTCCGATCTTGCAAAGATTGGGGAACATCTCCGCTGACAATTCTTTGTGCTAAACCTTCCACAATAGCGGTTTTTCCTACCCCAGGTTCACCAATTAAAACGGGGTTGTTTTTAGTGCGACGGGAAAGGATTTGAATTGTCCGGCGAATTTCATCATCGCGTCCAATTACAGGGTCTAGTTTACCAATTTTTGCCAGGTCTGTGAGGTCACGACCGTATTTTTCTAATGATTGATATTTTCCTTCTGGGTTTTGATCCGTCACTTTTTGACTGCCTCGGACTTGTGCGATCGTATTTTTCAGTTTAGCTTCGTCTAGTTTAAATTCTTGGAATAACGCTTTGCCAAAACGATCGTCTTGAGCAAAAGCTAAGAGCAAATGTTCGATCGAAATGAATTCATCTTGAAACTGTTTCCGATAGTTATCTGCCCTATCTAACAAAGTATCAACACTGCGACTCCAATAAACAGAACTACTACCAGAAACCTTCGGTTGACGACGAATGAAATCATCAGTGTAATCGCGAACTCGTTGGACGTTTATCCCAGCTTTATTCAAAATACTGGAAACTAAACCTTCTTGTTCCAGCAGCGATTTCATTAAATGTTCACTTTCAATATATTGCTGCTGAGTTGTTTTTACAATATCTGGGGTGCGAGCTAACGCTTCCCAAGCTTTTTCTGTAAATTGATTAGGATTATTTGGTTGCATTCTTCCCTATTCCCCTATTTAGCTATACTCACTTTTTCTTCTACAGTTATTGTAGAGTTGTAGGGTGCGTCAGACCAGAAATCTGATAGACTGCATCAGGGTTTGAGGGTCTGACGCACCCTACTAATTACTTTTTCTTCTACAGGTATTGTAGAAAAGTTGACGCAATTGGCAGGATCGGTGTTTACACCTTTTTTTATCGGTATTGCCGTAGAAAAATTATACCTCTGGGTCGATGCCTAACTCTCGCAATTTTGCTGCTAGACGTTCTGCGCGTTGCCGTTCTCTTTCTGCACGTTCCGCACCTGTTAACAACAGTTTTCCATCTAAATCCCACCAGCGCAACCAAGGCAATTCCATATTTTGATATTGTCCTTGCCAAATACCCAACTCAACTCCCAAAGGTGCAATTGGATAATGTCCCCGTTCATTTGTGCTGAGTAATTCAAAGCGATTTTCGATGAAATGATACACTTCAACACTTGCTTTTCTTACTTCGTAAATTCCATAAAATGCCGGACGAATTGTTTGTTCGTAAACCCAAAATTTGCCAGTTATCGGTGTTTTATCTCGTTCCTCTATACCATCCCCAGAAACAAATTCTAAAACAATCAAAGGCGGGAGAAATTCTTGCCACATTACATAAGAACGGCGCGTTTCACCATTAAGCATTGGCGGTACATTTGGCACATAAAACCAATCTGGTGCTTCTGCACCTCGTTCTGGTGGTTCAGTCATTCGCCAATATATACCAGAATCTTGTCCGATACAGTATTGTCCATCAGGATGAATTGCTTGCAAAATTGGTTCAATTGAATCAGTTAAGAGTATACTTTGGGGGTGTTCTTGGAAATTTTTCACGAAAGTACCATTTGATTCTGGTAGTTGGGTATGATCGAGCCATTTAGTAATTATTTCTGATGTAAAAGCTGAAGTCATTTGATTTTAGAATTTGGATTTTATTAATTAGAAATTATATCAACTTATTCCGAAAATTTCCCTTGATTTCTGGTACAGCTTTTGTTCCCCATGCCCTGTTCCCCGTTCCCTGTTCCCTAAAACCAGAAAATTTCCCCAAAAAAACATTAAACTGCTGTTCGCAACTATCCTAGTAAGCATTACCATTATTTCAAGCCGCTAAATTCTTATCAGGTATGAGCTATTGCCTCAACCCTTTCTGTAAAAAGCCTCAAAACCGCGATGAAGCAAAGACTTGTCCCACTTGTGGATCGGAGTTGTTTCTGAGAAAGCGCTACAGAGCCGTTCGCCCAATTGGTGAAGGGGCTTTTAGTAGGAGCTTTTTGGCTGAAGATACAGATAGGTTAAACTCTCCGTGCGTCATCAAACAATTTTTGCCGTTACCGCAAATTCAAAACAATAACTCGGCGATTGCCAAAACTACCCAAATGTTTGAACAGGAGGCGCGACAATTACTACATTTGGGGGAACAACATCCCCAAGTTCCCACGCTCTATGCTTATTTTGAAGAGGATAAACGCCTGTATTTGGTTAATCAATATGTGGAAGGGCAGGATTTATCCCAACAATTGCAAGAACAGGGTGCTTACAATGAACAACAAATTCGAGAATTGTTGCATGATGTTTTACCTGTGTTGCAATTTGTGCATAATCGTCAGGCAATTCATCGAGATATTAAACTGACAAATATTGTTCGGAGAAAGAGCGATCGCAAACACATCTTAATCGACTTTGGCATTTCCCGACAGTTAACTGATAACAAATTCACCCCGATTCGTTTCAATCTCGCTACCGAAGGATATGCACCTTTAGAACAATTACGTGGTGGCAGAATCTATCCCGCTAGCGACCTTTATAGTTTAGGTCTTGTCTGCATTCAACTATTAACTCAAGCTGCTCTTGATGAACTTTATAATCCTATAGAAGGTGGTTGGGTATGGCGAGATTATTTACGGCGTTTGGGTGCAGATATTAGCGATCAGCTTTATCAAGTGTTAGATAGACTGCTCAAAGATTCCCTAAGAAAACGCTATCAATCGGCAACAGAAGTTTTTAAAGACCTATACAATGAAGGTTGGAGGAAAATTGTTCTGCCGCCCAATTCTGCACCAAGAATTCCGACTCGTAATTGGCGATGTGTGAGTAATTTAACTGAGCATTCAGATACTGTTACTTGTCTCACTTTTAGCCCTAATGCACTGATGTTGGTTAGTGGTAGCGCTGATAAAACTATTAAACTTTGGAAATCAGGTAATGGCAGACTAATTTCTACAATTAACGCTCACTCTGATACAGTTGCTTGTTTAGCAATTAGTCCAGATGGCAAGATCTTAGCTTCTGGTAGTGCTGACTGCACTATTAAACTATGGCAATTGGGTAATGGTAATTTAATTCGCACTCTCTCGGGTCATTCTGTAACTATTTTCACTCTAGCTTTTACTCCTGATGGAGAAGTTTTGGTTAGTGGTAGTGGTGATGGAAATATTAAATTGTGGCAGGTGAGTACTGGTAAATTACTCAATACTTTAACTGGACATTCTGACTTTGTGGAATCCCTCGTCATTACTCCAGATGGAAAAACTCTCGCTAGTGCAAGTTGGGATAATACAATTAAAATTTGGGATCTCAACAGCGGTAGATTAGTAAATACTCTTAGTGGTCATTCTGGCTCAATTTGGGCGATCGCACTCAGTCCCGATGGCGAACTTTTAGCCAGCATCAGTGGCGATAACACCATTAAACTCTGGCAGTTAAACAACGGAAATTTACTCAACACTCTGACCAGTAGTTCCGGTTCCGTTTGGTCGATCGCCTACAGTCCCAACGGCGAAATGATCGCTTGTGATAGCGGCGATAATAGCATCAAAATTTGGCAAGTCGAGCAAGGTAAATTACTCCGCACTCTCAGCGGTCATTCCGCTCAAGTCCGTACCCTCGCCTTTAGTCCCGATGGCAAAATTTTAGCCTCCGGTAGTGACGATCGCACTATTAAGCTGTGGCGACATGAGTAATGTTGGGGACTGGGGACTGGGGACTGGAGACTGGGGACAAGGAAACAAGGGAAAGTTTTTAACTCAAAACTCACAACTCAAAACTCAAAACTTTCCCTCCTCCCCAATCCCCTTCAAGATTTAATAATAATTTACGAAAATTCTGGATAGTTGCCAGAAAGGGTTTGTAGGGGCGATCGATCGCTATTTACCTCCTGAGAAATTTAGGAACGTAGGGTGCGTTAGCGCAGCGTAACGCACCATTAACAGGCTTTTCGGGATCTGCTTTCCTTAACCACATCAGGTTTTGTTTTTGCCTTTTGTACCTAAATACAATATTTAAAATCATAAAACTATTAATAAAGCAGTTTTAGCAATTGAGGAAGTTTTAAAGAGATTTATTCTGTAAATTCACATTTTATTAACAAAATACTCTTAATTAAATAGCTATTCCTTCTCAAAGCCGCTTTCTTTTCCGCGAAACTTGGTCAATAATGCAGTCAAAGAGCTTAAAAAAACTCGCCCTCAAACAGCGGATAACATTCCCAGACTTTGACAAAGCACCATTAAGGAGAAAAAGAGCGTGAAACTTGCAGTTTACGGAAAAGGCGGAATCGGCAAATCAACAACAAGTTGTAATATATCCGTTGCCCTTGCCAAACGAGGCAAAAAAGTCCTGCAAATTGGTTGCGATCCCAAACACGACAGCACTTTTACCTTGACAGGCTTTTTAATTCCCACAATCATTGATACACTGCAAGCCAAAGACTACCACTACGAAGACGTTTGGCCTGAAGATGTAATTTACAAAGGCTACGGAGGCGTTGACTGCGTAGAAGCAGGTGGGCCACCTGCTGGTGCTGGATGTGGCGGTTACGTTGTCGGGGAAACAGTTAAGCTACTCAAGGAACTGAACGCCTTTGACGAATACGATGTCATTTTATTTGACGTTCTCGGTGACGTGGTGTGTGGTGGTTTTGCTGCCCCCCTCAACTATGCTGATTACTGCATGATCGTTACAGACAATGGTTTTGATGCCTTGTTTGCGGCTAATCGGATTGCTGCATCTGTAAGGGAAAAAGCTCGGACTCATCCATTGCGCCTTGCGGGATTAATCGGCAATCGTACTTCTAAGCGGGACTTAATTGAAAAGTATGTCGAATCAGTGCCAATGCCAGTGTTGGAAGTGCTGCCTTTAATTGAAGATATTCGGGTTTCTCGCGTCAAGGGCAAAACTCTGTTTGAAATGGCAGAAAAAGACCCTTCATTAAATTATGTGTGTGATTATTACCTGAATATTGCGGATCAAATTTTGGCTTGTCCTGAAGGAGTAGTGCCAAATGACGCTCCTGACAGGGATTTATTTGCTCTGTTATCAGATTTTTACCTGAATCCGACAAAACCACAGATCAAGACGGAGGAAGAAGAACTAGACTTAATGATGGTTTAGAAAAGTCTAGTTGTCAGGATGAGGGAGAAGATCAGTGGCTTTTTTTGATGACTTCACATCAGCTTTAAAACAAAAATGGCTGCAATACTACCAGCTAAATCATTCTTGGCTGGCTCTACAAATGGAAGTAGAAAATGTTAAAACACCAGATGGGGGTCGGCGACCTTCTTCTTACCTCATCCTGGGGGTTCTGAATGCACTGGAGCCAAAACTGGCGCAGTTGATGTTACCGTTTTCCAAGCTCAACTCCGATCCAGATTCTCTGATTGAGGTTTTGGAGTTGAATTTTGACCCGGATGTAGCTTTGGGCAAACGTCCACCCATGAAGGCTGCACCGACAGCGCCATCGGCTGCAAAACCTGCTGCAACCCAAGAGGCAGCCGAATCGGAATTAGATGATTTGTCCGATTTCTCAGAACCAGATTCTTCTGGTTCTAATGCAGCAGTACTCGGGATCGCCGCAGTTGGTGGAGCAGCAGCAATAGGTGCTGGGGTATTCGCTGCTACCGCATTGACTCAGGAAGATGAAAGCGGACTCGAATCGATGGATCTCGATGATTTGGGAGATGAATCGAATCTTGCTGTTGAGGAAGCAAGTGCGGATGCGTTGGATGATATTGCGATCGATGATGATTTTACTGCTGATGAGTCTTTGGTAGAACTGAGCGATGATGAAGGCGATGAAGGCTTTGCTGATATATCGCTAGATGCCTTTGGCGACACCTCTGATACCGAAGAACTCACCGATACTTCAGATTCGGAGTTTAGCGGACTAACAAATGTCTGGGGTAGTGAAACTGAAGAGTTAAGTGAGGAGTCTCTGGCTGACTTTGGCGATCTCTCCCTCGATGATTTTGGCTCTAATACAGAGAAAAAGTCGGACGATGAGGAAGATGCCTTTGGTAGTTTAGATTTCGATCCTTTTGCTGATCCAAATCAAAACGGCCTAGATGATGATGAGTGGAAATAGTTAAGCTGGGGTAATTTCCCAGTCTGGCTCAAGTTTCGCTCCCCAAAAAGGCAGAAGGCTCCAAGGCAGAAGGGCAGAGGATCAGAGGAGCTCCAGGGGCTCCAGGGGCAAGAAAAGTTCAAAACTCAAAACTTTCTCCTCAACTCTCTGACTCAAAACTCTCTGACTCAAAACTCTCTGACTCCCCTTGTCCCCTTGTCCACACCCATTTCTACTTGGCATAACTTGAAGGAAAGAGGTTATTATGACTGTGGCTCAACCTGAAGGGCTTAATTTTGATTGCGAAACTGGGAATTACCACACTTTTTGTCCGATTAGCTGTGTGGCTTGGTTATACCAGAAAATCGAAGATAGTTTCTTTTTGGTAATTGGAACTAAAACTTGCGGCTATTTTCTGCAAAATGCGATGGGGGTGATGATTTTTGCTGAGCCTCGCTATGCAATGGCAGAGTTGGAAGAGGGTGATATTTCGGCTCAGTTGAATGATTATGAGGAGTTGAAGCGGTTGTGTTCGCAAATTAAGCGCGATCGCAATCCTAGCGTAATTGTTTGGATCGGCACTTGCACGACCGAAATTATCAAAATGGATTTGGAAGGTTTGGCTCCGAAGTTGGAAGCTGAACTGGGTATCCCGATCGTGGTTGCACGCGCTAACGGTTTGGATTACGCTTTTACTCAAGGGGAAGATACAGTATTAGCAGCAATGGCGGCTCGTTGTCCTGATAAAGCTCCGGTGGTGGAAGCGGAGAAGAGTGAGCGAAATGCGATCGCTAAACTCCTAAATTTCGGTAAAAAGAAAGAAGAAGTACAAGCCGAAGAATCAGAATATGTGGATCATCCGCCTTTAGTTTTGTTCGGTTCTTTGCCCGATCCAGTTGTTACTCAATTAACTTTAGAATTGAAGAAACAAGGTATTAAAGTTTCTGGTTGGTTGCCTGCAAAACGGTTTACGGAATTGCCAACTTTGGAAGAAGGTTATTATGTGGCTGGTGTGAATCCTTTCTTAAGTCGCACTGCTACTACTTTAATGCGTCGTCGGAAGTGTAAGCTAATTGGTGCGCCGTTCCCGATCGGTCCTGATGGTTCTCGCGCTTGGATTGAAAAGATTTGCTCGGTGTTTGGTATTGAGCCAAAAGGTTTGGCAGAAAGAGAACAACAAATTTGGGAAAATTTAGAAGATTATATCCAATTAATTCGCGGCAAATCTGTCTTTTTCATGGGCGATAATTTGCTGGAAATTTCTTTAGCTCGTTTCTTAATTCGCTGCGGCATGACTTGTCCTGAAATCGGCATTCCTTACATGGATAAGCGTTATCAAGCTGCTGAGTTGGCAATGTTAGAAAAAACTTGTCAGGAAATGGGTGTTCCTGTACCCAGAATTGTGGAAAAGCCGGATAATTATAATCAAATTCAACGAATTTATGAGTTGAATCCAGATTTAGTAATTACTGGTATGGCTCATGCTAATCCTTTGGAAGCAAGGGGAATTAATACTAAGTGGTCAGTTGAGTTTACTTTCGCTCAAATTCACGGTTTTACTAATGCACGGGATATTTTGGAGTTAGTAACTCGTCCTTTGCGCCGGAATAATAATTTGAAGGATTTGGGTTGGGATAAGTTGGTGAAAGAAGAGGCGAAGGTTTAGGTTTTTTCTTCCTAATTGACTTTGGTATGAAGTTGGGGCGATCTTTGGCGATCGCTCTTTTTTTATTGAACTTGATAATATGGCTACAACACCGATCGACTTATATCGACAAGAGATGCAGCTAAGTTTTAAAGATGTACAGTTTATTATTGAAGCACTGGATTATCGGATCGAGGCTTATCGAGAAGTCCTGAAAAATCAGGAAGACTTAGATGAGGATGAAGTTTCAGATATTAGTAATGATTGTGGTTTTTTAGAAGCGTTGCGGAAAGATTTGGCAAAAGCTTTGAGTCAGGGGGAATTACCTAAAGTGGGTAATATTAAGTAGAAGTTGCGATCGATCTTTTTTTAGTTTGGCGATCGGTCTTTCTCAGTTCATATATTACATCATTATTCTTTGGTTTCTTTAGCGATCGCAAACTTCTTTCTTCTCTCCAGTCGTTCTAACCGCTGTTGACACAATTCTATTTCCATCATCGCGTTTAATTGCGCCAACTTCAAATCTAAAATTTCCAGCTGGTGGTTAGTTTTCTGCAATCTTTCCACAGTGCGCTTTGCTTTTTCTGGATCTAGGAATTTTTTGGGTTGATTCATAGTAAGTCAATGTCTCTTTTAGATTCTTGAATAGTTGCAGCTACAGCATCAGCGTTAGCTTGTGCTTGCTCTATGGTCTGATACAGTAAATTTAGCACAGCAGGAGAAGCAGTGGGCTGAGATTCGGAAATGTTTAAAAATAACTTACACAGACGGTTGTATGGATTTCTTAACCTTTCTCTGGCATCTTGTAATTGTTCCAGTATGGGAATACTTAATCTCTGTCTCCCCGAACTGTTCGACAATTAATGATTCTGTTGCTGCTGCTTCATCAATTAATTCTGCCAATTGTCCCAGCAGATTTAAAATGGTGGCTTTTGTTTCACTTGGTAGTTTTGCCATTATGTGCAATTCAAATTATCATAATTTTACATATTAGTGTAATTTGGTTTTTATTGATACTATATAGTGAGAAATTGAGGTGCGATCGCAAAGCGTGCGCGTTAGCGCGTATCGCTCTTTTTTTGAACCACAGAGACGCAGAGGACGCAGAGAAGATTTTTTAACCGCAAAGGACGCAAAGGACGCTAAGAAAAGAGGGGGAGGGTAGCGATCGCACTTTTGCTTTAGTATAAAACTAGCAAATTCGCGATCGCTATGAAGCTGGAGTTTTTACCCTAAACAAGCTGCCAAATCTTCATCGGGTGTTGTAATTGCTTTCAAATTGTATTTTTCAGAAAGCAAATTGAACACATTAGGAGAAATAAAAGCAGGCAAAGTTGGGCCGAGTCTAATATCTTTAATTCCCAGATACAATAGAGTTAACAAAACTGCTACTGCTTTCTGTTCGTACCAAGACAAAATCAAAGATAAAGGTAATTCATTCACATTCATATTCAGCGCATTTGCTAATCCCAATGCGATTTGAATTGCTGAATAAGCATCATTGCATTGTCCGACATCCATTAAGCGAGGAAGACCGCTAATTTCTCCTAACTGTTTATCGAAAAAGCGGAATTTACCACAGGCGAGAGTCAGGACAACGCAATCACTAGGAACTTTTTCCACTAATTCAGTATAGTAATTGCGATCGGGTTTCGCACCATCACAACCACCAACTAAGAATAAGTGGCGAATTTTTCCTTCTTTAACAGCTGCTAAAACTTGATCTGCTACACCTAATACAGTATTCCGCGCAAATCCTACATTTACTTCCCTTGGCGGTTCATCTTCTAGAAATCCAGGTAATGCCAAAGCTTTTTCAATTACTGGTGTAAAATCAGGCGCACCATGCTCAATATTAGGAAGATATTTTAACCCTGGATAGCCAACTGGCCCGACACTAAACAGTTTATCTTCATAATTTTCATGGGTGGGCATTAAACAGTTAGTTGTTATCACAATTGCGCCAGGAAATCTGGGGAAATCTTTAGTTTGATTTTGCCATGCCGTGCCATAATGACCGTAAAGATGGGGGTAAGTTTCTTTCAGGCGAGGATACCCGTGTGCTGGAAGTAATTCGCCATGAGTGTAAACAGTAATTCCCTTATTTTCTGTTTGCTTGAGCAAAGCTGCTAATTGTTTAATATCATGTCCTGATACTAAAATTGCTTTCCCTTTTCTCGCATTTAGGGGAACGGAAGTAGGAACAGGATGACCGTAGGTTTTAGTATGTCCAGCATCGAGTAATTCCATCACTCGGTAGTTTTGTTCTCCCACTTTCAGCGCCAGATTTACCCAATCTTCTAAAGTGAGTTCCTGATTATCAATTGCAACTAATGTTTCATGAACAAATCGATAAACTTGCTCATCTTCTTCTCCCAATTCCAGCGCGTGGAAGGCGTAGGATGCTAAACCTTTTAAACCGTAGATCGTAGTTAGTTTGAGTGAGAAGATATCAACATCGCCACCAGATTCAGTGAGAAATTTCAGGGATGTTTGCTCACCTTGTTCAATTAAACTGCCATCAAAATCCGGTTGAAAATTAGAAATTTCTGACCAAGCAGAGGGAACATTACTTATTGCTTGAATTTGGGTTTTCAGGTTTTCCCGATATGCCAGTGCTTGCTTAATATACTCAACAAATCGCTTTTCATGAAAGTTCACATTCGTCATCGTGGAAAAGACTGTTTCGCAGGTAAAAACATCGACGTTATGAGTATTAATACCAAGTGATTTCGCTTGCAAAACTACAGGAGCCAGTCCCCGTAAACAGTAAACTAGTAAATCTTGAATGGCGTTTAGGGGGCTTTTGCCGCAAGCGCCCCATTGATGGCATCCTTGTCCACTTGCAGTTTGTTCGCATTGTTCGCAAAACATTTATTGTCTCTCCTATAGGGCTCTATATATGTTTAATTTGTAGCAGATTTAACAAAAAATATCGGAGCTTAAGTTAAATTTAAGATTCTATAAATTGCTGAGTTCCCTTTAGTTAATTTTTATTGAACTGTTTCAAGCACAGAGAAGGTAGAGAAGATTTTTTAACCGCAAAGGACGCAAAGAGCGCGAAGAGAAGAAAGAGAGGGAAGAGGTCGATCGCAACTTTAGAGATAAGTTAATAACTGGTAAGCCGTTTTAATATACTCAGTACTTTGTATAATTCATTTTCACGTTTGCGAAGTACAAATTCATCGGATAAGGCGTACTGAGGTGTTTGTGTTTTTACTAATTTGGCAAATAGGAAATGGCTACCATTTGTCAACATTCCAAAGATAGGTTTTTCAGGGTTTGGAGTTCCTAGCATATAGGCTAATAGTTGAGCGATACCTGCTTCTAGGGAAATACCAGCCCGTTTGGATTCGATCGCTAATAACCAGAACTGATCTTGTAAAATTAGTGCATCAATTCTCCCTTCAATTATCAAGCCGTCTTCATCTTCTAAGGAAATTGTGACGGATTTTTCTGGCTTGACATCAAAGGGAAATAAATAAAAGCCAGCAATAAAAAGTAGGGGGTGCAATACTGCCATTCGGACAGAGTTTTCTAAGAAGGGAGGTTTTTTGAGTAAGTTTAGATAACCGCTTTTTAACCGATCTAATGATTCTTTTTCCCATTCACTAATTTCTGGCAGGTTTTCTTGCCATTCGGGAAAGAATTGATTATCTATTATTTCTTTTAGGTTAAATCTTAATTCGAGTTCATCAATTTGAATTATTGAGGCTTGTATTGTTTGAGTCATAATATTTAACCACTCCAGATGGAGAGTATACAGAGAGAAGAGAGAGGTTATTTTTGGGGAGGACGGCGCGATCGCACCCATTTTTTTGCTCTCCTTTTGGCATACCAACCAATAAGAAAGGTTAATAATATTGTAAATGATAAGTTTAACACAGGCAACCAATAAGGGGTTATTTGATCGGGTTTTTTGATGACAATTGGTTTGGTTATTTCGGTGATTGCGGGGGAAATTATTGTAGCTGCGATCGCAGATGTTCCTAATCCTACGCCCCAGGTTTCTACTGTTTCTTGAAATTGGCGATCGCGCTTTTCTATTATATCATCTAATTGCGCTTGTCTTATTTCAACTATTCCTCTAATTGTATCTATTTGTTTTTCTCTTAATCTTAAACCAGGATTGAGGGATGCGAGGTCTTGTTTTACTTGGGCTTGATATTTATATCTTACTAAATCGTTGAAGGTTTTCAGGATGTCCAGATTAGTCGGATTAGCAGAGGTGATTTTAGTGGCTTTTTTCTCAATATTTAGTAACCGTTTTTTATAGTTGTAAGTATTGGTTTTTAGGGCTTCCATCTGCACTTCTAAGTAAGCTATTCCTTGGGCATATTCTTGCAAGATTTGGTAATTTTTGTCTAAAGCTTGGATTAATTCAGTTAATTCGGATTCTAGGAGGTTGAGTTCGGAGGAATTTGCTTTACTTGGGGCGATCGCTTGCACTTCGCGGGCAAATTTTTCGGCTAAACTTGGTTTCAATTGCCTCATTTTCCCATAAGTCCAAACTATCTTATGTTTGTAACAGAATAACTGTCGCCAATCTTCAGAAAAGTTGGCTATGTTTTCCATTGCAGTTAGGTTGGGATAAATTATAATTAGAACATGATTGTTTTCGGTTTCTAAGTTTTGCCAGTTCTGGGGTGTTTGCCAGATTTCCCAAATTTTCGCGTCGCCGAATTGTCCGCTTTCTCGATCGCGCCATTCGCCAAAATTCAAGGATTTATAAGCTGATTTGGCTACATCTTCCAGATTTTTTGCTGGAGAATAACCGACTATCATCCAAGTTTTTCCCAGGAGTTCGCCGGAAATAGGACTTTTTTGCTTTTCGGCATTTAATTTATTTTGTAGTTCGGGAAAAGGTGATTCTGGGGGAGGTTGATCTTTCTCGGAGACGGAATAAACCAGGAGTAGACTATCAGTATCGCCCAAGGTGCAGCGGGAGGAAAAACCATTGGGCAATTCAGAATTTTTGGGGGTATCGGAATCTTCCTGAGAAGCTGAGGAGTTTTTCAGGTAATAAGTAAATAGAAATAGATGGGGATAAATTAAGTTATTCATTAAACGAATATATACACCCAAGCATATTGGTAAATGTTTTCAGCATTTGCGGAGGAAGATTCGCATGATGTTGGGGGAGGTGGGGTGATTTCAGCAGATAATTGTAATTGGTTTTCAATATTTTTAGTTGCGTTCACTGAGTCTTGAGATTGAAAGATATGCTGGATTAGTTTTAATGAGTCAGTTGGCAGGATAAAATTTTCTAATTCCCGGTTTTCCTCTTCCGGTTCGCTATTTGTTGATTTTATAATACATTTGTTGCGCGGTTGGGCTTGATAAGCTAATTGCAAAGCTTTTAAAGCGGGTTCATATAAGTTTTTTAGGAACTCGTTTTGGTAAATTAGCTTTCGCAGATTTCCGACAGATGCTTCTTCATCAGTTGCTAATTCTTCTCCTAATTGGTAAAGTTGTTTTTGCAGGGATTCATCTAGGGGTGATTCTAGTTGAGAAAGGACGATTAAAAAAGCACGAATAGTTTTGCTATCTTGTTCTCGCATAGATTTATTGGGTGTTTCGCAATGATTGGGTTGTTGTTAACAAGAAACATTTTTGTAGGGACACGGCATCAGAAATATCTTGGCAATCCACAAATTTCAATTATGCCGTGTCCCTACACCAAAACAATTAAGATGATTGCCAGATAGGATAAATCCAGCCCAGTGGTAGGGATGGGCGTAAGGGCGATGATTCATTCCCTTTGTTTCGGCTTCTTGTTGTGCTTTAGTAATGGCACCTTGCAAACTTTCCCAACAACCACTATATTGTTCTACTTTAGCAGATTCTTGCTGATACCATTGGATTAAATCGGCGAATGTGAGTGTAGAAAGCCAGGTTTGGGTTTGTTGAAGTGCTAAAGCTGGAGGGATGTTTTCTTTATATAATTGGTGAAATTTAATCATCATCAATGCTGTTTCGATTTCGCCAACTTGCCAAAGTGTGCTGATAACATGAGTAACGCCTTTTGCCAAAAATCCACTGACTAATCCAACGTATTCATCGATGATACCTTGTTTGCTGGTAATGCCTGTTTCGCAAGCGGAAAGACAAGCGAGTTGATAGCCTCTTAAGTTTAGTTGGAAGATGTCTTGCAAAGTTAGCATTTCTTGGTTGGCTAGTTCTAAAGCTGAATTTAAAGGCTGTTGCAAATTGTGTTCGCCATGTCCGGTAAAATGGAAGATGTCGGCAGAATTGGATAAGGCGGTGATAACTGTATTTTTGGTAGCTTTTCTGCTTTTAATCCAGGTGGGATTGTCGTAAAGTTGGGCAATAATTTGCGATTCGGTTTCGGCAAATTCTAAACGACTGGGACTTTCGATGCTGAGGAGTTTTTTGGGAATAGATGGTGTATCAGTTTGCAAATCCATACCAACTTTTAGACTGGGGAGATAAGTAATTGTAAAACCTTTTTCGCGGAACAGGTAATGCAGGGGTAACAGGTGCAAGTCACGATGGGGAATCAATATTAAGTGAGTAATTTCATCGCCGATCTTTTTTAATATGGGTTCAATATCGAGTATGTTTCTCAACTCATCCAACCTATCCGCCATTTTATTTCGCCAAGTTTCTGTTTCTTCCTTCGCGCCCTTCGCGTCTTTGCGGTTCAATTGATATTCTTCTTTCCATTCTTTCAACCAATCTTCAAACTTTTGTAATTGCTGAATGGTAGCTGCGGGATTATCGGGGGTATTTTCTACTGAGTGAATCTGGATTTGAGATCCCCCCTTACCCCCCTTACCAAGGGGGGGATAAGAGTTGTTTAGTTCGTCTTGGGAAGGGGAATCAAAAACGTTAGGTGCGGGATTATTGGGGGTATTTTCTGCTGAGTGAATCTGGATTTGAGATCCCCCCTTACCCCCCTTACCAAGGGGGGGATAAGAGTTATTTAGTTCCTGTTGGGAAGAGGCATCAATTTCTCTGAGCCCCCCTTGAGAAGAGGCATCGATTTCTCTTAGCCCCCCTTGGTAAGGGGGGTTGGGGGGATCTAGATCTAATTTGATAATAAAAGTAGTAATGGCAGCTGGGCTGTAGTGCCAGTAAATTGCTGCGATACCGGGAGAGAGAATTTGTTCAATTTCGGGATATTGTAGCGGCGTTTCTTCCCTGATTCCCACATAACGGGATTCGCGCAACCAACGCAAGCAGAGATTTTTCCGTTTTTCGGCTAACAAAAGTGCTTCTTGTAGTTGCGATGACTGGGCTAAGAGGACTACTCGCAATTGACTGAATGTGGCGAATTTGTTGGCTAACTGGATTTTCCTGTCTTGTGAATCAGTTTCCAGTAGCAAGTTTTCCAGCATGGTATCGCCAATATCCAAACATAGCTGAAAATCATCTTGGCGGTTGAGGGCGTTACAGACTTTGGCTAAGTCTTGCAATATTTCCATATATCGTAACTGGAAGCGGGGGCTAACTTGTTCGCCCAGAACTTCTCCTAAGATGGAAGTTTGGGAACCGGAAAGTGTTTTTAGGGCGGTGATATAACTGTTTCTTGATTCGTGCCAGTAGGGGTAGGGATTTGGTTGTTGTTTTCCGTAACCATAGTAGGCATCGCCTTTACACAGATGTAAGACAGCGCAACCTTCCTGATAGTCGTGTGTCTCTGGTTGGAGAGATTGCAACCCCTCATCCCAGTTTCGCAATGCTGCTTGATAGGCGTGTAAGTTATAGATTGTCCAACCTCGATTTGCCCAAGCCGCCCAGAATTGATTTTGTCTTATTTCTAAAGCCCGGTTAAAGGCTTGGATCGCTTGTTGGTACTGCCCTAAGTCATTCAGCGCAAGGCCCAAACCATTCCAGGCATAGTGGTAGTTAGGGGAAATGTCGAGCGCCCTTTGATAAGCTTCGATCGCTTGTTGGTACTGCCCTAAGTCACTCAGCGCAATGCCCAAATTATTCCAGGCATAGTGGTAGTTAGGGGAAATGTCGATCGCCCTTTGAGAAGCTTCGATCGCTTGTTGGTACTGCCCTAAGTTTCTCAGCGCAATGCCCAAACCATTCCAGTCATAATGGTAGTTAGGGGAAATGTCGATCGCCCTTTGAAAAGCTTCGATCGCTTGTTGGTACTGCCCTAAGTCATTCAGCGCATTGCCCAAATTACTCCAGGCATTGTGGAAGTTAGGGGAAATGTCGATCGCCCTTTGAAAGCAACTAAGTGCCGCCTGAATATTACCAGATTCAGCTTCATCAACGCCTCGGTTAAACCACTCTACAACTTCCCGATCTACGGAAACATCATCAGAAACCGAAATTGTTGTATCGACACTTTGATTATCAACAGTTGGGATAACAGATGTGTTTAGAAACCCGGTTTCTTGGAGAAACCGGGTTTCTGAATTTCCCAACAATTCCCTGCCAATTTCTCTGGCAACTTTTCCCAATTCCCCACCAAGAACCTCACCCAATCGCACCATTTGCTGCGCTAATTTCCGATGGGTTTCGGGTGATTCTAACAAGTTACTGCCAAAGCGACGCAACCACGCCACCAACTCTGCTTCATCAATGTGGTTGCCAATCAAAAAACCTTTAATATTCCCTCGACTCTCGCCTTTTGCCACCATATCCAGCAGTTGCAAAAACAAACTTTCCTGTTCTGCATCGCTGCGGAGTTGCCGCTTTTTGGGGGGTGAAGGTTGGGGTGGTTTTGTAAATAGCTGCTGCCACAATTTTTTCAGCCAGCGCCAGATTTTCCCGAACATCTGCTGCACTCAAGGGTTGCGAATATTTTCGATTGTAGCGATTTATGCTTGAGGTTGTTGGGGATGGGGGGTTGTCAACGTAATTAATGTAGGGGCGAAGCATTTGGGCGATAAGTTCTGCAACTTATTAAAAATATTTGTATCCAAATGCTTCGCCCTGCCTCGACGCAAGATTGTAGATACAGCTTATCTGTGGGGGAGGGCGAAGCATTCGGATTGTTATATTTTGGTTGTGTTTCATGAATTGTCGCCCGAATGCTTCGCCCCTACAGGTAAATCGTAAATTAAATATTGATTTTCCAGTCCGTTTTAACGGACTTTCGCTATTAGCCAAGGAATTGATTCCTTGGTGGGTTTGTGGGGAATGTTTGGTGCGATCGCTCTCCCAATATTACAAAATAGGATTGATGAGATAGTGCGATCGATCTATGAATTCCATCACCTTAAAAATTGCTAACCTCACAGCCAAAGACTTCATAAAATTGTGCGAATATAACCGTGATTTGGTGCGATCGCTTTCCTATTTCTTCGCTACAATTAATAAATCAATTTCTCCCTGCATATTATGGTACAGTTTAATCCAGAAATCCGCTTACCAACTGGTGCTGAACTACCCAATTCTGATGATACGCCTGTGGATAACGAAAATCAAAATTTTCTGCCAAATTTACTGTTGTTTTTGCTTAAATTCTATTGGAACAAGCGCAATGATTGGTTCTTTGGCGTAGATATGGCAATCTATCACACGACGGGAATTAGTCATCTCGTACCAGTTGTTCCTGATGGTTTTTTGAGTTTAGGGGTAGAACGTTTCAAAGGCGATACTTTGCGCCTCAGCTATGTAGTTTGGGAAGAAAATAATATTCCCCCAATTTTCGCCTTGGAAATTGTCTCGCAAACTTATGGCGGCGAATATGATAAAAAAATGGATATTTATGCCAAATTAGGCGTATTATATTATGTAGTTTACAACCCTTACTATTGGCGACGAGATCAACATCAACCTTTTGAAGTTTATCGCTTAGTTAATGGCGAGTACGAACAGCAAATTGGTGAACCTTTTTGGATGCCAGAAGTCGGTTTAGGTATTGGTAGAGGTCGGTATTCTGACGGGGAATCTCAACTTGAAGTATTATATTGGTTTGATGAGAGAGGCGATCGCTATTTGACAGCAGAAGAAAGGTCAAGACAAGCTGAAGAATTATTAGCTAGATATCGGGAAAGATTTGGCGAATTGCCAGAATAAAAAAGTACGTTGTTGCGCTTCAGCGCTCACCTAAATAGCGCTAAAGCGCAACAACATACCAGAATAAAAAAGTACGTTGTTGCGCTTCAGCGCTCACCTAAATAGCGCTAAAGCGCAACAACATACCAGAATAAAAAAGTACGTTGTTGCGCTTC
>NZ_JBHFNQ010000102.1:0-3018 GCF_041929345.1 Floridaenema aerugineum BLCC-F46 | reverse complement strand
TTTTTTTTTTTTTAAATTATATTATTCCATTTTATTTTGGTTTGTTTTTGTTTTTTTGCTTTATTTGTTTCTAAAAACCCCAACAACGTGCCTAGAATTTAGAATTGCGATCGCACTACCAAACTCCCCCGATTATAAGGCAACCTTTCCGTTGGTAAAACACCCAATTGAATCGTAGCATCTGCCAAAACTGGATTTTCATCTAATACTAAGCTAGTCAAATTCCGGTTAACAATTTCCCAGAATTGATTTTCATCTGGGTAATTTCGCAACACCTCATCTATCCGCTTATAAATCGGTACAAAGTCAGGATACTCTGCATCAGTTATCCCTTGCTTATATGTATAATTCACATCAAGATTCAACGTATTTAAGCCTTGATGTACGATCGGATATTCAGGAATCTTAAAGTTCCATTTCTCCTGGAGCAAACCTTGGCGATTTCGCGTTACGATACTAGAGCGATCGTAAGGTAAAGCTATTGATGGCAGTACATTCCAATTAATACTCACAGCATCAATTACCTGATTTTCTGCCAAAACTTTCTGAGTCACATTCTTATTGACAATTTCCCAAAAATCAGTTTCATTCGGGTAATTCTTCAAATACCGATCTATCCCCTGATAAATTGGTACAAAATCCGGGTATTCATTATTTTTTATTCCCTTTTTGTAGACGTAATCAACATCAATATTCAAATTATTCAACCCTTGATGTTGAATTGGGTAATTTTGGAATTTAAAACCCCATTCCTCCCGTAAATTTCCGGTTGTTGTCGGGATATAGGAAAGAATCCCAACTGGACGATTCAAAGTAGGATCTGGCGGGACAAAAGTATTGCTATTAGGATTGTTTGGTGCCGGAATTTTTGCCCCTGTTACCGGATTAAATCCTAAAATCGCCCCAATATTATTCGCACCTTCCCGATAATCAAAACCAACAGTATAAAGATTGCCATCTCCGGCAAAAGTTAAGCTACCAGTGAAGTTATTAGTTGAATTTGTTCCCGTGTAATTTGTCGAAATCACACCCAACAATTCCCCACTTTGCACATTATATTTGCGGATATCATTAGCGAAATCACTAACATAAAGCAGACCGTCATTAGAATTAAAAGCTAATCCTAAAAGACTGACAAAACCATTGCCATTAGGTGCAGCTTCAGGAGAAGCAAATACTCTCGATTCACCTGTTTTAATATCATAACGTAACACCTGACTAGGTAAGCCAGCACTGAAATCTGCTTCACCGTTTCTTGCTACACTTCCTTGAGTAGTAACATAGAGAAAACCATCAGGGCCAAAAATCAATCCATTCGGGCCATTTAATCCCCCAGGTTGTTGATTTCCTCTGGCAAAAACATCAATAAATTGACCAGTTGTGCCGTCATAACGTAAAATTTGATCGGTTAAGAAACTGCTAACGTAAAGTTTACCATCGGGGCCGAATACTGATCCATAAGGACGCAACAAACCACCCGTTTCGTCAATGTTGGGAGTGTTGGGATTGTCGGTGACAAAGCGATCGATAAATGCCCCCGTTCTCCCATCAAAACGCAAAATCCCCGAAGCACCTTGTTCTGTAGAATTGGCAGGTTTATTACCACTGGTAATGTAAAGATCGGTGATGCCATCATTATTACCATCTGGCCCGACAATAATGTTATCGGGTGAGAATAATCCCCCACTACCAGCAGTAATAAATTCACCTAAAAAACTACCCGTCTTAGCATCAAATCTGACTACGTTATTACCTCTGGTATTTCCTACCAAAAACGTTTCCGGCACATTTAATAACTGCGGTTGAGTTCGGGTAACAGTACTGCTTCTGGTATATGGTAGATTGTTAGTTGGCAGCACTTCCAAATTTACTTTAAAGTCGGAGAATTCGGGATTTTCTGAGAGAATTTGCTGAGTTAAGTTTTTATTCAAAATTTCCCAGAAATCCGTTTCGTTGGGATAATTAATTAGGAAGTTATTGATGCGGTTATAAATTGGCACAAAATCAGCATATTGGCTATTGCTTATTCCTGGTTTATATGTATAACTAACATCGAGGTTTAAAGTGTTTAATCCTTGGTGTTCAATGGTATATTGCGGAATTTGGAAATCCCATTTTTCCTCTAACTTTCCTTGCCTGTCACGGGTAACTATGCTGGAACGTTGGTAAGGTAATGCAACACTGGGTAAAACATCAATATCAACAGTCACAGACTGCATTGCTGGATTTTCATCCAGCAGTTTTTGGGTGAGGTTTTTGTTGATGATTTCCCAAAAGTCGGTTTCGTTGGGGTAGTTTACTAAAAAGCGATCGACACTTTGAGAAATTGGCACAAAATCAGGATATTCTGAATAAGTAATTCCGTCCTTATAGGTATATTCAACATTGATATTGAGGTTATTTATTCCTTGGTGTTCAATTGTATAATTCGGTAAGGAAAAAGTCCACCTTTCAGGATTAGGTTGGTTGAAAATGGTAGCGGGAGAACGACCTTCTTCGATCCCATTTTCGATAAAATGTTCAAAGGCTGTAATATCACCTCTTTGCACAGCCGCCGCTACATCGGGGTTTTGTTGTAAATAAAGGAGGGTATTAAATGCAGCATTAGGATTGCGTATTTCAAATTGACCGTGTAAGATAAAGTGGTCAAAAGCGGTAGTTGTCTTATTCTGAACAGCTAGAGCTACATCAGAATAGGTTTGTAAATAATACTCACTATCAAAGAAAGAACTGGGACTGCGATTTTCTAATTTTCCAATTCCGTTAAAGTGAGCCAAGCCACTGCTAATAACGCCATTACTTAAGGCTACAGAAAGGTCTAAATGATTGTCTAGATAGTAAGTCTCATTGAATAGTTCATTGGCAGTGAGCATATTTTCTTCTCGTGGTCTAAGTTATTAAGGAAAAATTATACACTGTAATATTAAGTTCGTTGTGACGACTTTAGTCGTTCATTCCTCAATAAGTAGGTGCAAATAAATAAAGTGATAATAGTTAGATTCGGATGGGGCGGGGGGG
>NZ_JBHFNQ010000101.1:0-87826 GCF_041929345.1 Floridaenema aerugineum BLCC-F46 | reverse complement strand
TTCGGTGTAAAATAATGGTAATAAATTCATTATTTTCGTTAATTAGGTCTTCTTGAGAATAGCAGACCTCTTTTTTTTTGACAACAATCGGTAAACCCCGCACGCAGTAAGGGGTTTACCGATTGTTGTCACCCCGTCAGCTTGTGATTGACTCTCAAAAATTGTGTCACCTCTACTAATAGTTGCAAATGCTTCTGTTCTTGACTGCTGATTGAGGCTATGTCTACAACTTTCGTCAATACTGCTTGTTTCCTGATTAACAGATTAAGGTACTTTGTCGCAGAGATGGCGATCGCTATTTTTTTCATCAAGACTAACTAGATAATCACGTACCCAATTACAGCCTCGTTCCATCAACTCATCGAATGATTCAATTCGCCACAATTTAGGATTTCCCTGGCGATATCCTACCGTAGCCAACAGCTTTCCATCTGGGCTAAAACTGATGCTTCTGATCCAATCGTGATCCGTTTTCCATGTTGCTAAAAGTTCACCCTGCAAGTTCCACAAGTAAATGCTACCTTTTGCTCCAGTAGCCAATTGGTTCCCATCTCGACTAAATTGTACGAACTCGATAACATCTTGCTCCCCTGACCATTCTTTTACCAGATTTAAGAATTGCTTACCCTCTGTTTTCACTGGCTGACTCTGCAAATCCCAGAGTCGAACTTTACCATCACCTCCGACAGTTGCCAGCAGCTTGCCATCCACAGTACAACTTATACTCATGAGTCCGTTTGGATGTCCTTTTGATGTTTCTGCTAATTTATTGCCCCCCAAGTCGAATAAAAACGCATTGTCACCTTCCATAGTCCCTAGCTTGCCTTTGATCACTTGCAAACCCTTGTCCTTCAGATTGCAAGTGTCGTTCAAAGGTACATCCTCTTTTGCATTTTTTATAGCTTCACCCTGCAAGTTCCACCAACGGAGAGTACCATCATCTGTTGTAGTTGCTAACAGCTGACCATCTGAACTAAAACTGATACTCTGCACAGTATCTTGTTCAGCTTTCAATTCAGCTAACTGCTTACCTCGTAAATCCCATAAGTTTACTGTGTCATTATCTCCTGCGGTAGCTAATAGCTGGTTTTTCGGATTAAAACTGACGGTACTCATCGGTTCTCGTTTTTTTGTCAACTCTAGCAATAAACGGCCCTGCAAGTTCCGCAACTGGATACTCCCGTCTTTTCCGGCAGTAGCCAGTCGCTGACCATTGGGGCTAAAACTGACGTTCCAAGCGGATTGTTGCCATTGTGTCAAGTTGTTGCCTTGTAAGTCCCACAAGCTGACAAGATCGCTCTCTTCACCTGTAGCCATCTCTCCAGCTGTAGCCAGTAGCTTTCCATTCGGGCTAAAAGTGACACTCCTCAGCTTATATACTTGGTGGGGGAATTCTTTCAACAACTTACCCTGCAAGTCCCACAAGCGGGCTATACCATCGGCTCCAGCGGTAGCCAATTGCTGTCCATCTGGGCTAAAACTGACACTCCAGATCCAATTTTTTTCTGGTTCTGGCAATTTTCTCGATCGCCCATCCTGCCAGTTCCACAGGAGTGTGCCGTTCTTTCCTCCGATCGCCAATATCTGACTTTTAGGACTAAAATTAATACTCCTGATCCAACCTAAACCTGGATTCCATTCTTTTAACAAATTACCCTGCACATCCCAAACGCGAACAATACCTTCTTCTCCTGCGGTAGCGAATTGCTGACTGTCGGAACTAAAACTGATGCTCAAAATTTGACTTTGCTCTTCTTTCCAGCTTTTCAACAATTTACCCTGCAAATCCCACAAGCAGATCGTACCGTCATTTCCAGCAGAAACTAAGAGGTCGCCTCTTGGACTAAAACTTGCGACTATGCTAGTAACATTTTTTGAATGTCCTCTAAGGCGCTTTTCTTTAGCTGTATAAACTGCTTTTTGCAAGGTTAATTTCACTTGATTTTGGAGTTCGGAGTTTGATTTAAATAATTGAAAACGTAGATCTTGTAAAGACTTAGCTGCTCGCAAGCTATCGATTAAAGCATTTAGATTTTCGTTGGCTGTCAAGTTGGTTTCCGAGGCTTGTCTATAAGCATTGATTTTAGCGATCTCTGCTTCTTGAGAATTTGACATAGCCCAAATAGTTAAGCCACTGAATATTAATATTAGGGCGATCGCTCCATTCTGAAACCTGCGGCGATAGCGGTGTTTTCGCTCAACGCTGTACTGAACAAACTCCGCTTCTACTTGGTTAAACCATTTGTCCTGAGAATTGAGTTGCTCTTCCAATAAGTCGAGCCGAGGATTGCTATCCCAAAGAAACTCTTGTCGTTTCTTTTGGTAATTTTTTCTTTCGTCCGGTTTTTGCCACCAGAGTTTAACCAATTTACCAATGACTTTGTTACCAAAATTTTCGGATAACTCTAAAGTGCGATCGTACCAATGAACAAGAACTTCAACTTTTTCTCGAAAACCGATAGGTACTGGTTCTTCTTGGCTTTTCCACTCCTCAGCAGCCTCTGTCAGTTGACGCTGCAAGATTAACTTTGCCTCATTTTCATGTTTCCACTCCTGAAGCTTTGGCCACTGCCGCACTAGAATATCGTGAGCAGGTTCAGTATATCTATTGCCGTTAATATCCTTTCCTCTCACAAGTAACCGTGCTTGACAAAATCGATCGATTACCTCTTTAACTCGCGTATTTTCTTCTGGTTCTAGATAAACTAACTCGCTATCTAACACTTGTCTGCGAGCCAACTCACTTCCACCGATCGCCACCATCCGCAGCATAACATTACGAATTGTTTTAGCATAAGCATTGGCATTATCTCCTTGGGCTAATTTATTGTATTCTTCATTAGCTCTATTAGTAAGACTTTTCGTTACTCCTCCCAATTCTTTATAATTATCTTCAGTAATTACTCGATCGTTTCTTTTCCCTTCACTCACATCTTTGATATATTTCAAATAAAGTTCGCTTAGGGTAAACGAAAGCAGAGGTAGTCCTCCCGGCATTTGTATTACTTCATCAATTAATTTATCTACTAAACTTGGCGGTTCAAAATCCATTGCCTTAGCGAGTGCAGGTTCGACAATAATTTCTCGTAATTCCTCCCGCGTCATCGTCGTTTTTGACAGCAGATCGAATTTCGCACCCTCCCAATATGGCGCTAAAGCCGTATTACTGAACCGATATTCAAAATCGTCTCTTAGCGTCACCACAACTCGCAAGCTATTTGGAAAGTCTTTAAGTGCCTTGGCGAATGCCTCAAGAAACATTTCTTGCTCTTGCTCATCGGAGTTGCCAGTAAATAACTCTTCAAACTGGTCAATTACCAGTAGCAATTTGCAGTCAGGATGGTTTTCGCTTTCTAGCGCATCATTTAAAGCATAAAATGGAGATTTTTCTAGACGGATGAGAGGCAGTATACGCCAAGTACTTTGATTTTTTAACTTGGGAATTAATCCAGCTTTTACTAAACTAGATTTACCCAAACCAGAAGCACCCAAAACAATAGTTAATGTGTGTTCTTCTACAAACTTAACTAGGTTTTCAGTCAAAGCTTTTCTGCCAAAAAATTTGTTACTGTCTTTTTCTTCAAATGACTCTAAGCCTTTGTAAGGATTTGTTTTTTCAGTGAGAATCGGGGCTGTTGGCAATCGATCGCGATCAAAATTGGGAAGGGGAAAAATATATTGTCCTTTGTCGTGACGACCAAAGTCACAGATCCCAGGAGTTTGTTTGGAATTTCTTTTGGGTAATTCGCCGTCTAAATAAACATATAGTTCTGTGGCAGTAATTACACCATCTTTAGTAATATCAGCGTCTCCATTTAGCCCCTGAAATAACAGTTCTGCAAAGGGAGAATGACCTGAAATTTCACGATCAAACTGTCCAAAACGAGCCGAGGAATCAGCTGCTTTTTCATCGTGGGCAGCAGAGGTAATGACTTGCATAGCATAACCAGAGGTGTAGCGATCGTAACGTTCTTGGTAGAGTTTTTGCGATCGCCTTGCCTCTCGTTTCCGTGTCGCCCAGCGAAAAGTCCCTGCATTGCAGCAGTCAAGGACGATCAACAGATGGCGGCAAGGCAATTCAATCAGATCATTGTGGAGTCGCAACATTGATAGCCAAGTATTGTGATCGCTGTGTTCTCCGTCTTGGGGTATTAAGTAACCTGCTAGCCCCTCTGAGGTATCCAGCGGATCGGGAGCCTCGCCGTGTCCTGCAAAATAGAATAACAGGCGATCGTCCGATTCAACTTTTACTTTTTTTCCATCAGGAAATAGTAGTATATTCTGTTTAAAAGCCGTCAACAAATCATTGAGACGAGAGCGAGTCGCATCTGAATCCAACAGAAGCAGAACTTCGTATTGATATTTTTCTGTCAACAAATTAGCGAGTTGTCTAGCATCATTAGCCGCATTTTGCAGGGGCGGGATGCCGTTAATGTATTTGTCAATCCCGATAACTACTGCTAGAGAACGTTTTAATTCAGGCATAAATTTACCCTAACTACTTGCAGATTTAGAACTAAGGTATTTACTATTCAGCTATTTGGGAAAGAGTAGGTTCTTTTAGTGGCTTGAGTTACTATTTGAGCTTGGGAAAAGTGCCATTCCTATTGCATCTAACCCAGCTTTATCGGTAAAATAGCTCAGGTGATTGCAAGCGGCATCTGGCAGCAATATTCTGGGTTGAGGAGTGCGATCGCAACTAACACTTTTGATACTGGCGATACTAACCGCAATATCGTTAGGTTGACTGAAAAACGTCCAATCTATAACTCGATCTACAGTTTTGCCAAACAGGTTTTGTACCAGTCGCTGTACCGCACTGGATTTCTTGTTTGGATCGACTTCTATTGCTTTGGAAGCTAGCGAGCGATCGCCTGCAATAATTGTATAAGGAACTCCTGGATCGGCATTATTGGCAAGTTCTTGGAGAAACAGAGAATCTGGCTGCATTTGGTCGAGGGCGTAGTCGTTTTCTTCGAGGTATTCCAGCAATTGAGCTACTATTTTTGTAGGAAAACCAATTTCGGAAAGTTGATTTAAGCCAATTCCTAGCAACGTGAAAACCAAGTCTTGTAAGGCAGGCCAAGGAGAACCAGCATTAGGTGTACCTAACATAATTAAGTGTTGCACAATTTGATTGCCGCCTTCTCGTTCGATAAACCATCGCGATACCAACCCCCCCATAGAATGGGCTACAATATGCAATTGTTTGCCGTGATTTTTTCCCAAGCCTACTTTTTGAAGTTCCTTTCCTAAAAGTTCTCCATTCTCTTTAATTGTAGTTTGGATATTCTCGTAGTCAAAGGTCAAAACTAGGTCGTAGAGTTCTTTAACAGGATACTGTTGACCATCCACATTTACTAAAGTTTTACTGACGCTAGTAACCATAGTTTCAGTATCGCCAATAATGCCGTGAATGTAGAGAATTATTCGTTGGGATGCTTCTACTTTCGATTTAACTATCTCCAGATTTTTTTCGTAAGTTACCTTACCGTTTTCGCCAACATCAGCTACCGCTAAAATTGGATATTCAAAAGGTCTACCCAGTTTTTGATGGGCTACTTTTTCCATAAAAATCCGAATTGAACCTTTCAAGCTGCGACTGCTAACAGTTGGTGTTGGTTTTGCCAAACGTTTTAGTGTAATTTCTGTCTTGCCGTTACCGATTTTTTTACCCCATCCTAATGGCAAGAAAAACTCACCGTCATAAGCAAAAGGCAAGAGATGTTCATTATCAGCTAATTCTGTATTAACTAACAACTTGAGAGGTGATTCTGGCGTGATAACCGTGTAATCTTCTACATCACTTAACTCCAAAGCGCTTAAACCTGGATCTGTACCTCTGCTAGTTATAAAATAGAAAGATTCAGTGATTCGGGGCTGTTGTCGTAAAATCGAAGGTAAAACCAAATTGCCTAAATCTCTACTAGCTTGCGGTACAGTAGTAAGATTTACTTTTGCTTTCAAAGTCGGATGAGGTTGCACTTCAACAGCACCATTTTGCAAAAAAGTGCTGCGATTAGGTGCAATCAGTTTAGCATCCTGCGGTCGCACAATTGTAATTGTGACTTCCTTTGTCATCCAATCATCATAAGTGCTTGTAGCTCTCCTTGATTCGCGAGTATTCACTCTTTCCATTAAAGAATTAAGAGTTCCTTTATATCCGCCGATGAAACGATTAGCGGGAGGAGGATTGAATCCATCTTGTTCTACCGAACTTGCATCAAATTCGGCGGTACTGACAATTAGCTTTAAGATATCTTTGTACTCAGTAGTACCTCGCTCAAAAAATTCGTCTGGTACTATAAACTCCATTGCATAACTTTCAATTTCTGTGCAGCCTTCTGTTCCTTTCGGCACAAGCAGAATACTGCTTGTCAAATCAAAAAATTGTGCTGATATCGCAAAACTTTCTGAAAAGTCGAGGACATTACAGTAAAGCTTTTTATTGCTGCGATTTTTCAGTTTAATTCGCAGAGTTGGCGGTTGCCATTGACCATTTTCATAAGTGTACTCGACCCGCATCTCCGATGATGATATATTTCCATCTCTTTCCCCCGGCGAAGACTCTTGTTGCCCAGAGAGTAGAGTAATTTCCATTTCCACGTCATCGCTTTTAATGCTACTGGTAGCGGGACTGGAAAGATTCAGAAGGTTATGCCAGCGAGCAATCTGTTCTAAACAAACAATGACCTGAGAAGCATTTCGATCTGTGTAACCTACTTCTTCAATCTGTCCCGGAATTGGATCTACTAAAGGACGGTCATCTTCAGGCTGGAGAATCCAATATTGACCGTTTTTAGCTAATAGATGATAATCTGCTTCTTTGGCTTCCTCTACTTGACGCAAGTACAGTGAAGGCTGTTCGCTCACTGCCGCTGTTAGCAGTGCTTGCTGTGCTAATTCTACACCTTGAACTTCACTTTCTTCGCCTTTAATATAAATTTTTAAAGGAGGTAGAGGCCAACTTATCACTACTGCCCAATAGCTTTGAGTTTCTGATAGCTTATCGCCGCCATCAATAATTTCTACCTTACTGCGTTGCTGCTGTACTTGAGTCACTTTCGCTGTACCTAATGCGGCTGAAAGTTGGCGCAGTTGTTTGGAAGTGCTGCCTGCGGGGAAGAAGGCTAATAATGTATCTTCGTCATGAGATGGTTTAGGAATAGCGTGGATAGCGCCTCCGTCAATTACCCAACTATTTTGGCTTTTGCTGTGAGTTAAAGTGAAGTAAATAGGACGTTCTTCAATAGCACCGCCCAAAAAAGGTTTGTTTAACTCTTCTAGGCTAGTTGCTTCAACTTGCGGTGACTGTTCTTTGACTTTGCCGCACACGAGAGCGTTAATATTTCTCGCCAAATCTCGATAGGTTATATTGCCGTTCGTCCGCTGCAAAGTTTGCATTAAAAAGTAAGAAAATGCTCCTCTATGTTGGCCGTCTTCCACTTTATATTCTTTAGCCAGTTCGTAGTCTCTACAGGCAGAAAACATGATGTGTCTGCCTTGAGGCAGTACTACACCCGTCGTTTTCTTTTCCAGATTGTTAGGAAGATTTAATAGTTGGTTTAATGCGATTTGGTCATCAGCAAAAATAAAACTGCTTAAGGGGCGATCGCGATCGTCTACAGGCGATCGCCGCACTCCTATTTCTGCTGACAAATCTCTAGTTCCTGAGCCGGAGTGACAGCAGTCTAGAATCACCAAAACTTGAGGATTTTTTTGTGCAACTTTGGAGATCAGGTAAGCTAATTCTTTATCAGCTAAATCGCGACAGCCCTCTGTACGGCTGTCATAGCAAACTAATGTTTCGTCTAAGTGATCTGGTTCTAATTCCCACAATTCTTCTGGTGCTTTCTCTTGAGCACCGTGACCTGAATAATAGAACAGCACAATATCATCGCTGTCTGCCTTACATAGATGTTGCTGAAAGCTGTTAATAATTGCTTGACGAGTGGCATCCTGATTGAGGAGTATCCAGGGTTGGTCTATGGGTTCTATTAGTTTCCAACCGCTATGTTTGGCAATTCGTTCGCGCAGATATGTTTCTACTGCTTTAATGTCATTAACGCAACCTTTTAATGAAAAGATAGGTGGAGTGGAATGGGGATTATAGTCGTCAATGCCAACCAATAGTGCGTAGATGTTTTTAGCCATAATTTCCTTTCTTTATTGGGGGGTTTGTATTTTGAATATGTGATGGAGATGAATTCACAGTAATCCTAGTTTCGTTTCTGTCGATTTTTTAGATTTTTTAGATATTGTTCGCTCGCTTTAGTGTTGTTAACACAGCTTCGCAACGAAGAAACTGAGCCCGGATACTTATCGATTCCAACCAGTAGCGCATAGATGTTACGAGCGACATTGAATATCCCGGTCATGGTTGTCTCCTTGAAATATTCCCGTTACTTATCTATGGGTGTCAGTTCAGCCAAATATGCAGATGGAAATGAAAAGTTAGAAGACTTGCAAAGATTCCGTAGCTTCTGCATCCAAACGCTCAATAGAAGCTAAACGCACTGTTATATCTTGCAATATTCCTTGTATATTCTTTCTTTTTATAAAAACGCAGAATTACAGCACATTGCAGGTAAGTGAGGTACATCAAAAGAAATAGGGTGGTCATTGCCTACAAAATTTTGGAACTATTTGGAAAAGATAGTTTTAGGCAATGACCACCCTACTGTACGTCATAAACCTGAAATATGCTGTATAAGAGAGTTACCCCTAACAACTATCTAACTTGGGGTAGGTTCTATTTAGTTGGTGTTAGTGTTCAACATCAAATGGCATCAACACAGAGGCTGGCATCAGACAATGTGATACATTTCTTCTTGCAGCAGCCATGCACCACGACGATTATACATTAAAGATTATCTAGAAAATTTATCTTATTTGACTACCTGCCTCCTCAAGCGCAAATAGTCAAAAACTAATAATGAATAGGTTTTAGCTGTTTTGGATATCTCTATGTAAACGATGCGCTGACGCGCGGGAGAATTTAGGCTAAAGAATTTATCATTATGCCGCAAAGAAAGTATCCCATAAATAAATTTACTTGACAATATGTACATGGGCAGCTAACGAAAATATAGAATTCGCTTTTTCCTTTCTTTATAAAATAACTATCAACAAAACTTTGATTCTTCAAATGAATGCTAGCTCACTAATACTTCAGAAACTACTCCATACTTTAAAAATTCTCCCACCTCACTGGCGCATAGTTCCTGTCAATCACAGCAAACAACCTCTGGGATACTCATGGCAACAACACCCTTTTTCACCGCTTCAAATGATTAGCTCTCTGACTCACAGAGGCTCTGTTGCAGTGCTAGGAAAAGCTCGCCAACCTTACTACGTAATTCCTCCTGGTATAGGACTGCTGTGCGGTCAGACAGAAACAGAATTCTTACTAGCACTTGATATTGATGGTAACAGTGCAATGGCTTTGGTTGACCAATTATCTCGCGGTCAGGGTTTACCTTCTACTGTCGCCTTCACTTCTGGAAGAGAGGCCAGAGCACAATATCTATTTACACTTCCTTCTTTTTCAAAGATGTTCAAATCGCGCCGCATTATTACAGCCCCAGGTGAAGCCCTGGAACTTCGTGGCGAGGGACATCAATCAGTTCTCCCTCCATCACCCCATCCCCTGACTGGTCACTACCTGTGGATTAATGGACCCGATACTACTCCAGTAGCACCAGCACCCGATTGGGTTGTAGAACTACTGAGTAGACCTCAAGTAGAACCCCACCCATCACAAGGATTCAAAACGATTGTCCCAGTTTGCGATCGCAAATCCATCATAGTTGCCCCATCAAGAAATACCTGTGCAACCAGCATTACACTCGCTCGACTACTGCTAGAAGTAATCCATCCCCACTATGCAGACAACTATCAATCTTGGATTTTTATTGGCATGGCACTCAAATACATCAGCCATTCTCTCCTATCCGAGTGGGATACCTGGAGTCAACTAAGTAGCAAATACCATCCAGGTGAATGCCAATACAAGTGGGAAAGTTTTAGAGGCTTTGGAATCACCGATCGCACCCTACATTACTACGCTCTCCACTCATAATCCATGACCCAAAATTACCAACCATACTACTTAAATAACGACCAAAATCGCCTGCATTTTCTCACTCTGAACTATGAATTACTTGCCGCCGTTAGCTGGCAAGGCTATCTAGAAGAAGGTCGAGGATGCGTGGCAATTGATAATAGTTCCCACAACCAACTATCATCCAAAAATCCTGACAAACAACCCCAATGGAACTTAGATACTTTGCTTGGCTTTTACATCGGGGAAAACGGGAGTAACTTCCAAAATTTATTAGGAGGAAAATGGCCTGACAGAGAAACAAAACTCCGCGTAGCCCAGTACGATCCTAATTGGAAAGTATTGGCCTTAGTTTGGTTTGGAGGAAACAACGGAGACTTCTTAATCCAAGGCATTTCAATTCCCCAACTACCTCCACCGCTTTGTTACCAAAGACTACTTCCACGTCTAAAAGAATTTATCGTTTCTCCAGTATAAGCGAGATAACATAGCGCTGACGCGCTTGGCATCAATGGTGTTTCCTAACTTCTTTCATTCTGCCATTGATGCCAGTTTCTCATTATGTCTGTTATCAATCAAAACGGGAATCAGCCGATTTATATTCCCCCCAATTTATCAAACCTTTCTCCATCCATTGGAACCAGTTACTTTCAAGACAGTTCAAACGTAATTACAAAGAAGGTAATTAAAGTTCTAGCTCCTATAAAGCCCACATCTTCCACAACACCTTTCGATAATGGAACTTTAGTAACTAATGGTAATAACTTTGGCATAGTTAACAAAATTATACCTCATTCACCTACTCCTATCCAAATCTATTGGTGGTTAACCCCAAGTGAGGAAATCGAGCTAAAATTTTGGTATACCTTAGATGATTTAAGGGTGCTAAAAATTGAGCCATTACCTTTGTTTATTCCTCAAAAAACCTTTTTGACTATCCCGGCAGGTACTTTAGTACTTACAGAAAATGGGGAACTACTCCAATGGACAGAAACTCTCTTCTGGCTAAAACAAATCAACAATGATGGCTATTACCTACTCAATCAATCCCAAGAGTGGCTTTTCCCCCTGGAAAATTTCCCAGGTATACCCTTTGCTTGTGTGAATGAACTACCTTCAAAAGCAGTTCTGTCAGCAACTAAGCGCCTCAATTTCCCTCAACTCAAAATCTTTATTTCTCTATGGCTATCTCTCAACTCTCCTGTAGATATTCTGGAACTAATTTATCACAATGGGGAAACAGAAATTGATTTGAAATATCAATTTGTTCGTAGTGAATATTTAGTAGGGGAAGACTATCTGCAAACAGATTTAGATGCTGCCTGGAAAACAGGCTTTTCGTTACATTTGAAGGAAAGAAAAAGCTCAATTGGAATGTTTGGTTTTAAAGTAGACTCGCGCATAGTTCAATGTACTCCCAAAACTGTTAGCCACTCGCACAATAACCCTCATTGTACCTACGATTATCAATTTGGCGCTGTAATAGACCTAGAGCCTCGATCGGACAAACCAGTATCAATCCAGTGGGAACATAATGAAAGCACAGATAACTACACTCTACCAGAAATTAGAGCAAGTTTTATCAGCCAGATCGTCCTGGTAAAAATATCTAACCAAGTTGGCTATGAAATTAGTATCGATCGCAAATTTTACCAGGCTATCGTAGGCTTTGCATCAAAATCTGTAGCACATTCTTGGTGGCGAAAAATCAAAAAAGAACTGGGACATTTAAGCGACCTAAAACCCCACTATCATCCCTCTGTTCAACACTTAAAGAATCAGATGAAAGCCAAGTACTTTTATTTAGCTCAATTCCCCCATCAAAAAACCTTGAATGCGCGATTACGACATCTGCAAATTGTAGCCAACTGGGACTTAACTAAACATTCGCATTGATAGAGCAAAAATGAATGTAAATCCTCCTCTACATTCGTGGTACGCTAGTATTGTTATTAGCAATTCATCTGAAATACACTGCGACCATCTAGCTGTATGTCTATTGCTAGAATTAATCGGAAATTTGACTCAAGAACAAAGGTTTATTACTCCAATACTTACCAGTATAAACGCCTTAGCTACGGTAGTCAAAGCGCCAAATACTGAGGTAAAACAGTCCCTAGAACTTTTGCAGGAATTAAATTTCATCCAGATTAACTATCCCCATGAACCAGAACTGTTACTAGCTGGTTTAATTTACATCACATTGAATCGACACAAAATTTCTCAACTATCTGAAACAACAACAAAAAATGAGCGTAGTGGATATTTATATATAGTGCGTTCAGGATTGAGCAATCAATACAAAATTGGTCGCACTAATAACTTCCAGAAACGCCTAAAAACCTTACAGACATCCTGTGCTGTTCAACTGACTGTTGTGAAAATTTTCTTCTCCCTTGATGCAGTGTCTTTAGAGAAAACAGCACATGACAAATTTGCACATTTCCGACAGAAAGGGGAATGGTTTGAATTGAATTCCTCACAATTAACTCAACTATTATCCTGGCTGGAACGTTGCCATTAAAACTATGCCAAAAGTTTTCCTCAAAGCCGAAAGCAAAAGCTTTCTTAAGCAATGCGAACATTTATTTCCTGATGGTTTTCCTGTTACAGCAGCTACTCCTGAACGGGAAATGGACTGGTACTGGAAAACTAGTTTATTGGGGAAATTTAAGTTTACTTTAATTAACTTTATTCGTCATAAAAAATGGATTTGGCTTAATCCAAATGCTGACCCTCCGTTCTTTATTTTGGACAGTTATGCTCTCTTATTTCCGCAAAATCAAGCAGTGTTAAAGCTGCTCAAAAATCATTACTGGAACGGCATAATCCCTAAGTGGGTTGACCCAACTAACCCACTGAAAAACAGCATCAAAATTCTGGCTAGTGAGGTAGAAAGCTTAATAGCAGATTGAACACCAATAAGAAAAGAATTTACAAAAATGTCAGACCTGGAAACACAGTACAATTTTGACCAAAATACCATCGTTATCCACATTCAGTTGTTACCCAAAACTGATGCCAATCAACCTCGAACTGCGGTAGTAGGTGTAGGTATCCAAAATTCCCCACCTATCATTACTAACACTAATGTAGAACAGTTAGAATTACCTGCTCAAATTAATTCAATGCTGTCTCAGTTAGCAGCAGAACTTCCGCAAAGAAAAGCGGCTGCATTAGAGTTAATAGAGAAACAACAAACTGAGGAATTACAACAGAATTATCAACAGCGAAAAGTAGCATCACCCCCAACGACTTCATCCACTCAAACTAATACTAATCAAAAACACCAACTAACTTTGTTTTAAACTATGCCAATCATCATCCTTGAAGGTCAAAGAATTTCCCTGATTCCCGAACAATGTGCCACAGATGAAAGCATCGTCAATACCTTATTACCTTTCTATCCAGATGTTGCCAATGCAACTATTTCTAGAAAAGTTGTAGACGGTGAAGAACATATCGAAATCGTCAAAAAGGTGGGAACTAAAGGGAACTTCGAGCTTATCAAATCCCTGCAAACTGCACCAGAGTCAATTAATGGAGCACTTTCCCTTAGTTGGAAACTAAAGCAACTGGAAATTCAAGGTAAATTAACTTTAGAAACTCTCTTGAATATTTCGGAAGAAATTGAGTTAGCAATAGCACAAGGAGAACAAGCAACCAAAGCTACCAACAGTGCTCTAGCAAATTTAATAGCCTCTCCTCCCATCCCTTCTAAACATCCAATCCCTAACTTCTAAAATGTCAGTTACCACTGCTGCCATTACACATTTGCGCTCTTGTCAAGTCCCTGTTTCTGTTGCACAGGGACTTGATTATTTGACTCAATTAAAAGAAAGTGTTGTTTTACTTTCTCTCTACAAAACCAACTTTCCTTGTGAATGGGAAAAATCAATCGCACCTTTCTTTCCCCTGGCTTATAATTCTCCTTATTCTCTCAGAGAAATCCAATTTTTAGAATTAGTTGATTCTCGATTATTTCCTATTAATTTAGACTGTTTTGCATGGGATGAAAGGTTGGATTTTATCCCATTTTGGTCTCACGAACTGGATTTTTATCAAAGGGATATCGAAGAATTTGAGCCAAGTACACAATTTCTCATTTGTTTGTATGATTCAGCTTATTTACAAGGTGATTGGTATACTCATTTTGGCATTAAGCCGGGTCGAGTAGTTACCGCCGACCAAGTTGATTTCGACAAACTCAAGCAGCTATGTAACCAAGCTTCTGAGCCAATATGTTATTTCTATGAAGCTATCAGTATTATCGACCACAGTACAGGTAGTATTTGGCTTGATGAAACTGGGGAATCTGCTTTCTATTTTGAGTGGTCACAATCTAATCTTTCTATCTTAGCTGCTGATTGGTTAATCGCACAAAACTTTAACCAAAAAGCCGAACTACTTTGTTTGTGGTTGCAGGAAAGTAACCAGAACAAAATTTCCCTGATCCAACTTTGGAATGATGCTAAAAAAAGTAAATTATGACTTTAGCTAACTTAGAAAGTCGGTCGTTAATAAATGCGATCGCACCCAAAGACATCCTCGCTTCTCTCTACATTTTTGAAGGTCAATATTTACTAAAATATCAAGAAAATGACCAGATTTTTAGTAAATTTATTTCCTCAGAAGCCGTGCGAAATGCGTTTTCTCAATTACCAGTTGATTCTGGGTTTCTACCCCCTGGTATTGTTAGATGGGGAAGCATTAGCAAGGGAAGTTTCATTGTCAAATTTATTCCGCCAACAAGCAACAATCAATTTACGTTTGTTGAAGATAGTCAAAACCAAATTCTTTCTCTACCATTGCCCGAATTAGTGTTAATGGGTATAGGTCGGCAATATTTCCTTTGGGCAGTAAAGAGCAAGCAATTTGACCCAGATGCCAAAGTATTCCATGCTCCCTTACCTAATATTAACTCTTGGGGAGCCATCTGCTTTGGTAACAACTTTGTCCCTGATGTAAGCACCGAGACTATTGAATTTGTCTGGAAACTATTTGGTAGCAGTCCCTTCAATGGTGATAGCGTTACTGGCAAGTCAAAAGCATTTCCAACAGATATCAGAAAGCAACTACATTACCTGCACAAACGTCAAAAACGGAGTTATCCATTGCGGGACTTAGTTGATTACCCAAGTCGCTATAAAACCATTGGAGAACTTATCGAATTACTGGTGAAACAAAGTTATGAATCAACCACCTTTAATTAACTACTTAGTCGCTCAAAAAAACCCTATTCCTCCCTGTAATTCCTCTTTGTACGAATTCATTTTAGCAAACAATGGTGTATTGATTCGAGGCGAGAGAGATGGATTGAGTGTGATTGCGCCACTGGTTGAATGTAACATCCCTGGATTAGCGGAAATTGAACCACAATTTCATCTTCAATATCCTCTAGTTCCTCGAAAATTGCTAGAAGAAATATTGCGGCTTTCTCAACAAGCAGCACCTCATGAAATACTCTTCCATTTGTCCTACGAACAAACATGGAAACTTAGTATTCCTCCACAAACAAGGCAGGAATTATCTGTTACTCGGTTGGATAGTTCTCCTCATATTTTGATAGAAATTCACAGTCACCACATTTTACCTGCTAGCTTTTCTGACCAAGATAATTCTGAGGAATCAGGCTTCAAAATATATGGAGTCATCGGCACAATTTTTAGTCAACCAACTTTGCGATTGAGAGTGGGGATTTATCATCAAGTATTTTGGGAAATTCCTGCTCATTTTGTTTTCGAGATGCCCAGAGAAATTTATGATGCTACCTTAGTCGATTATGTCAGATTCCTCATACCCTAATGCACTTCCTATTCTCTTAACTCCTCACAAACAAATCCAATTTTTCTTGGTTGGATGTGGGGGAACTGGAGGATTTTTAGCACCGATGTTAGCCCGGTTGATTCTAGCTTTAGAAAAGGTTGGCATTGCAACCCAAGGAACCTTTGTTGATTTTGATGTAGTGGATAACCTTAACGTACCGCGTCAAAACTTTTGTGATGCAGATATTGGTTTCAACAAAGCTGAAGTTTTGGCAACTCGATATAGCCTTGCTTATGGAATTAAACTGGGTGCTTACACTAATTCTTTCTCTGGGGAAATCGTCAACTCACAATGGCAAAAGCTCATTATTTTGATTGGTTGTGTTGATAATAGTACAGCAAGGATTGAACTTAGCAAAGTTTTGGATTCAACAGACTATTATTATGCCAATCGGGAACTTCCCAGAGTTTGGTGGATGGATTGTGGTAACTTTGGTCAAGGTGTTCCGGCTGGACAAGTTTTGCTGGGTTCAACTAACGATTTTCAGCCAGAGAAAGCCTTTAACGACCTGAATAATCCTAACTTTTGTGTTAATCTTCCATCTCCTAGTTTTCAGCATCCTGATTTGCTTGTTCCACAACCAGAGGAATTATCAAATCAACAGCTTTCTTGTGCTCAAATAACTGCTGTGAATGCTCAGAGTCTCTTTATTAATCAACGAGTTGCTGCGGAGGCTATTGAGATGTTGTCACAGTTGGTGTTGACCAAAAGTTTACGACGATTTGCTACTTATTTCCATTGTGGTAGTGGAAGTAGTCGTTCTCGATATACTTCCCAAGAAACTCTTTTAAGTTAATAAATTGTCGGTAATAGAAAACATTCGATTACTCCACTTCAATTACAGTTGAGAAAGCAGCGAAAGTCTTGGTATCGATCGCTCGCCCAAGTCGATCGGCAGACCTACTAACAACATCAACCCCAGCCATTTCAGCATTACTGAGACTGCTACGCGAAAGTTCTTCCACGTCTTGGAATAGATTACCCAAAACTTCTAATGGATCGTCACCTTCAACTGGTAAAAATCCTCGTTTCACTCCTCGACCTCTAGCAATAGTTTGCAGCGCCCGGAGAGCATTGCGAAGTGGAGCCGTGCTCACCAGTGTTAGCAACTCCACAAGCCCTTTTCCGCGTAATCTGAGTACCACCTCATCTTCTGGGCGAGGAACTATCAAACTACTGCTGCGATCGATTCTAGCCGCCTCCTCTGGTGCATCCCAATTAGCAGGATAAAGTACTGAGATGTTTCCTCCCGCATCGATCGCTAAACAACTCAAATATAGCTCTCGGTCTTCTTTATTTTCGACTTTAAATTGAATTACTTCTCCAGATGGAAATGATTGAGAAGCTGTTGCGATCGTTTGGATTGGCACTCCTCGTTCCCTTGCTCCTCGACTGGAAATCTTAATTCTTTGTCCCTGTCCACTAGCTGTAAAAATCTCTCCCGTAATTTGCAAATCTGACGCAGAAGTTGCTAATCCTTGTAAAACTTTACCTGCTAACAGTAGTTTGAGTCTAGGTTTTAGACGATTTATCGCTACCGTCGCTGATTCTCTCACTCGACCAAAAGAACTACTAACTGGTTGCATAATGGGTGTGAATACTCCAATAGTACCTACTGGAGGTAAATTATTTTGTTCTGGAGTTACCAGTTGACGTTGATAGTTTTCTGTCATGCGACCCAGGATATAATCAACAGGCGATCGCTCATCCACAGGCAATATTTCAATTCGGCTGATAGATTGATAAACTAAAGCCGTTTGTAATGCCGTGCGTGCCTGCTCCATCTCATTACCAAGAGAAGAATCAAGTCCCACCCTCAGCGTCGGATTAGCAGGAATACCCACTATTCGTTCTCGCAAAAACATTCCCGGTTTAACAACATTAATCTGCCCAGAAACGAGTTTTCCATAACTAAACAAACTACCATTACTTAGGCTAGTCTGTTGAAGTAAAATTGGTTGTCCTGAAACATCTGTTATCGTCTTTCCCGATCGATCTAGTAATGTGAAAACTGTATTTCCAGATAGCAGATTTTGTGAAGAAATACCCCCTAACCAAAACTCAATTTGGTTTCCAGAAATATTTGTAATCACTGCTTCAGCTGGAGGAGCAGTAAAATCTAAGAAGTAGAAACGCTTTTGCTCATTGCTGCTTCCTGGTTTTATTTCCACAACAGGTACCTGAATATATCCCCTTAACATAGCTTCCGCTTTGGTACTGCGAATCAGATTAGCTTGCAAAGTTTGTATTGTTTGATTAGCTGAAAGTTGCCAAAGGTAACGGGTGAGCAAGTAAGTAAATGCTCCTGCATGGAAGTTGCCAAAAGGCACATCTAGTGCTTCCTGATTCCGGCTAGCAGAACCAAGAGCAACTCCTTTAGCTATTCCTGCTTGGCGTTGTCGCTGAAACTTCTCAAAAGATAGATTCAGCTGTGTTAGCAATTGTTTTTGATAGTCGAGTTCTTCTTCACTAGCAATTAAAGCTTTTCCACTACGATTTAATCGTGTCGAAACAGACCTGACAACCCCATTTCCTCGCGTACCCGCCCCAGAAAAGCAGCTATCTAAAACAACGGTTAAGTTTTCTGTATTTATTGCTTCCATTAATAGAAATAGCGTGCGCCCCATGATATCAGGTACAACAATTTCCGAACCCGTTGCTTGAGATGGCAAAGGATCGCTAGGTACGATCGTGCCATTCAAATCACAGTTGTTGACTCTCTTACACTCTGGGGTATCTAGTGGATTTGGATCTTTAATCAGAGAACCATGTCCAGAATAGTGAAATACTACCACATCTCCAGGTTTTGCTTGCTTGATTAAGTGTTCTTGGAAAACTCGAAGAATGTTGGCACGAGTTGGTTTCAAGTCATTAGTTTTGGCATTGTCAGATACGATAACAATATCATTGGGATTAAATCCAAACCGATGTACAAGTAATTCATGTTGCAACTCAACATCATTGAGGCAGCCTTGTAAATCCTTAATTGGGTCAGGATATTCATTAATCCCTACCAACATTGCCAGTTTGCGTGGTGTACTCTGTGCTAACACACGGGCATACCTATTACCCTGTCGCATAATATCCAGTTGATTAAAAGCAACTGCGGCTAAAGTCGATCCGGCAAATTGTAAGAACTGACGACGCTGAAAACGAGGCATAAATTAACAGTCTCCGAATCAGATTGCAAGAAAGATTGGCTTGATTATCTCAGAATATTTATTCCTGTATGATTAATAGTTATGCAGCTAAATTACAATCCATTGCCAATCAAAATAAAGGGTGCCCAGTAGTAGGGATGGCTAAGATTATTGCTTACTTGTGCAGGTAATCCTGTTCGAGTATTAACCACTTCAATCCAAGCATTTTCTCCTCGCGAATCACCAACAGCAGATAAATCTTTTGTAATCAAGGCAATTTGTGCTTGTCGCAATGCCTCGGCTTTAGTCATACCCTTGTTTAAGGCAGAATAGAAAGCGTTCATTAACACCTGTGTTCCACCATCGCTAACTTGCCAAAGAGAGGCGATCGCAGCCCTTGCCCCTGCTCTCTGCATTTGGTAGCCTAAGCCAAGAATCTCTTCTCCATTCCCTAATTTTCCTCCTAATCCAGTTTCACAGGCAGAAAGTACTACTAAATCGACATTTTTCAAACTCCAGTTTTGCATATCTCGGAGGGTAATGCGATCGCCATTACCAAACAGAATAAAGGAATCATCTGGCGTTCCCACCACAAACGCCGCATGAGTAGCTAAATGCACTATGTTGTAGTCATCCATTTTGGGAACAACTTCTGGGGTGAAGGCGCGATCGATAAATTTGCTCGTAGTGGGAACAGTCTTCGCTAAATTTTCCACTTCCGCACCAGCAAAGGGCAACCCAGCAAAGTCAAAGGATTGTCCACCAACAGTAAAGCTATAGCGTCCGGTAGCAAAAGCACCTGCTAGGATTTGGAGTTTGGATTGCGGCTTAATGTTCAGGTCAGTAAGAGAAGCTGCGGTAATATTATTAATCCGGTAACGTTGCACTAACCATTGTTGTCCATCATGCAAAGCAGCTAGAGGAATATAGCGCAGTTGAGCGTCTGGTGCATAGATAATCGTTTGGGCATTAGCGGCTTTCAAGTCAGCTTCTAAGGGTTTAATCAGCCAGTTATAAAGTTGTTGTCCGGGAGTTTTGGCATCCTTTGCCGGGTCGAGTAATGCTGTACGAAAAGCTACAATTGCTTCGTTGAGTTGTTTTTTGGGAACTTGAACCGTGCGGCGAATTGGGGGAGAATCAGGGGTGGTGAGGATTAGTTCTAAGCGATCGTCCAAAATTAAAGGATAGAGAAGAACCGCATTTTGTTGGAGATTTCTCAAGTTATCTTGTAAAGCATTGAACTCTCCCATCCGTAGCAGCAAATCCTGAGATAAAGTTTCAGGAGTTCGCTGCGTCACCAATGCCAACACTTCTGAACTGCGGGTAAATTTATTAAACTCTCCTCTAATTGTTTCTTGGGCTTTTACCAGTTGGGCGATACGCTGTTCTTGAGCCGGAGTGAGTGTGCCATTTTGTTTTTTCAGCTGTCGCAGTTGAGTGAGTTCCTTGCCAATTTCAACAGCTTTATTGAGAATTGCTTGATAACTCTGCCATGTTTCTTGTTCGAGTGGAAGATTCGGCAATCCTTGAGCAGTATTGTTATTTCCGCGCACGTTGCGGAGATAATCATTAAGTTCTTGGACTTTGAGCAAGTCTAGTACTCGTTGTGCTTCCAAAACTCGGTCTTGTTTGAGGAGAAGGTCAGCTAGACGGCGATATCTATCTGCAACAGTTTCAGTAAATGACTCCTGTTCTTCTTTTGGCAGTACTTGTAAATCTTTGCGAATTGCCTCGGTGACATTGATGGATTGTTTGTAGAAAACAATGGCTAATTCTGGCTGGTTTTGTGTTGCTAGGAGGAAACCAATATTACTGAGGTTGGTTCCCAATACTTCTTTATCGCCAATTTCCGTAAGAATTACTAAGGCTTGTTGGCATAACTCTAAAGCTTTAGTGTATTGTCCCAGGTTAGCATAAACTAACCCCATGTTATTGAGCCTTGTTCCTTCCCCCGCTTTGTCACCGATTTCTTTGCTTATCGCTAAAGCTTGTTGATAGAACTCCAAGGCTTTAGGGTATTGTCCCAGGTTAGCATAAACTGCCCCAATATTGTTGAGGACTTGCGCTTCTCCTGCCTTGTCACCGATTTCTTTGACAATAGCTAAGGCTGGCTGATATGATTCCAGAGCTTTAGAGTACTGTCTTAGCCTGTAATAAACTAACCCAATATTATTAAGACTCATCCCTTCGCTTGCCTTGTCACCAATTTTCGTGTGAATAAGTAAGGCTTGCTGATAGAAATCCAACGCTTTAGTGTACTGTCCCAGGTCAGCATAAACTCCCCCAATATTGTTGAGAATTAACCCTTCTTCTGCCTTGTCACCGATTTCTTTGACAATAGTTAAAGCTTGCTGGTATAACTCTAAAGCTTTAGGGTACTGTCCCAAATCGGCATAAACTAAGCCCATGTTATTGAGTCTTGTTCCTTCCCCTGCTTTGTCACCGACTTTTTTACTTATCGTTAAAGCTTGTTGATAGAATTCCAAGGCTTTGGGGTATTGTCCCAGGTTGGCATAAACTGCCCCAATATTATTGAGGGTAGTTGCTTCCATTGCCTTGTCACCAATATCTCTGACAATAGTTAAGGCTTGCTGAAACAACTCTAAAGCTTTGGAGTACTGTCCCCATTTTTCGTAAATTAACCCCATGTTGTTGAGTCTTTTCCCTTCCCCCGCTTTGTCACCGACTTCTTTACTTATCACTAAAGCTTGTTGATAGAATTCCAAGGCTTTGGGGTATTGTCCCTGGTCGGCATAAACTGCCCCAATATTATTGAGGGTAGTTGCTTCCATTGCCTTGTCACCAATATCTCTGACTATAGTTAAGGCTTGCTGAAACAACTCTAAAGCTTTGAAGTACTGTCCCCATGTTTTGTAAATTAACCCTATGTTATTGAGTCTTGTTCCTTCCCCCGCTTTGTCACCGACTTCTTTACTTATCGTTAAAGCTTGTTGATAGAATTCCAAAGCTTTGGGGTATTGTCCTCGGTTGTAGTGAACTATCCCAATGCTGTTGAGGATAGTTCCTTCTATCGCTTTGTCACCTATATCTCTGACAATAGTTAAGGCTTGCTGATATAACTCTAAAGCTTTGGAGTACTGTCCCCATTTTTCGTAAATTGACCCCATGTTGTTGAGTCTTTTCCCTTCCTCTGCTTTGTCACCAGTTTCTTTGCTTATCGCTAAGGCTTGTTGATAAAATTCCAAGGCTTTGGAGTATTGTCCCTGATTGTGGTGAACTAGCCCAATATTGTTGAGGATTTGCCCTTCCCGTGCTTTGTCACTGATTTCTTTACTGATCGCTAAAGCTTGTTGATAGAACTCCAAAGCTTTAGGGTATTGTTCCAAGTCGGCATAAACTGCCCCCATGTTGTGGAGAGTTCTAGCTTCAATCGATTTATTACCCGCTTGTCTAATAATTAATAGTGCTTGCTCATAAAACTCTAAGGCACGTTCAGCTTTACCTAAACCCTTGGAAACCAATCCCATAAGAAACAGAGTTCCACCTTCTATAATGCGATCGCCTACCTCTCGACTCATTGCAAGTGCTTGGCTCAAAAACTCTAAAGCACGATCGGATTTCCCTAAACCCTGATAAGCTACACCCATCCAGGCGCGTGTTTCCGCTTCATTAAAGCGATCGCCTACTTCTTTACTAATTGCCTGCGCTTGCTGCAAAGCGTCCAATGCTTTGGAAAATTCATTCTGGCTAATGTAAATAGTTCCAATATTTTTGAATGTTTCTCCTTCGCCTTTGCGATCGCCTACTTCTTTACGAATTGCCAATGCTTGCTGCAACACTTCTAGTGCTTTCAAACCACTTTTAACTTCTCCAATGTTGTCGAGCGTTTCTCCTTCGCCTTTGCGATCGCCTAATTCTCGACGAATTACCAACGCTTGCTGCAACACTTTCAGTGCTTCGGTATTTTGGCTTAAATCGTTGTAAACTTCTCCAATGCGATTAAGAGCCTCTGCCTCGCCTGCCTTATTGCCGATTTGTTTGTAAATCCCTAATACGTGCTGAAACGTCTCCAAAGCTTCTTTCAATTGAGCTTGGCGATACTGCTGGCTACCCTTTTGAAGCAGTCGCCGTGCCTCATTCTCGCTGTCTTGGCTTGTTTGTGCCCGAACTACTCGCGACTCAAACTTCAAGGTAAGCGGTAAAAGGGGAGCGAAGAGCGAGAACATTAGAGTAGCAGTGGCAAGGCTGAGAAATTTAAGACGGTAGTGCATTGGTAAGTCCTTCAGTGATTGGGAAAACAGAGTGCTGACTTATTTATCTATATCTCCCATTAAGGAAGAGGCTATGCAAATAAAATTTGCGGTTTCTGATTACAGAGCATTGCCAATTAAGATAAACGGTGCCCAGTAATAGGGATGGCTAAGGTTATTACTTACTCCTGCTGGTAATCCAGTTTGAGTGCTGATTACATCAATCCGAGCATCTTCTCCCCTTGGAGTACTAACAACAGAAAAGTTTTTTGTAATCAAAGCAATTTGTGCCTGACGCAGAGCTTCGGCTTTAGACACAGGTGCAGTAAAGGTGCTTTTAGCTAAGTTTTCATAGAACTGCTGCATTAAATAACTTGTGCTGGCATCGTTAACTTTCCACAGAGATGATAGTACTGACTTTGCACCTCTAGCCAAAAAATAGTGGCTGATGCCTGCAATCTCGATCCCATCGTTGCCTGGGCCACCCAAGGCTGTTTCGCAAGCACTCAGTACTACTAAATGGACGTTACCCAAGTTGTTCAAATTTTCAATTTGAGGAATGGCTAACTTTTCTCCTGTTCCTAATAAAAGGTAAGAAGCTTCAACACTACCTGGTACAAATTCGCCGTGGGTGGCAATATGTAAAATGTTGCGATCGTAAAGATTATTCTGAATAGTGTTAAAGTCAAATTCTTGATTGAGGAACTTTAAACCAGGATAAATTCCTTGTGAATCTCGATCTCTTGTTTTAACTATTGCATCTAATTCTACAGGTACATTTTTCAGGGCATCAAAATCAGGAGGAACTTCCCTAGAAAGTCCCAAAGCCAGTACTGAGACATTCTGAGTTCCTGAAGGTAGGCGATCGATCGTATCAGTAAATCCTGCTGACACAATAGTAGAGATAGCATAGTTCTCTACTAAATATTGCTTACCGTCAAATAAAGCACTCATTGGAATATAGCGAGTGACACGATCTAGAGCAAAAACTAAGTGCTTAATAGGTCGTTGTTTATTGCTTTTTAGTTCAGGTTCTAAAGGTTTAATCAACCAATTATAAAGTTTTTGGCTAGTTTGCTTGATTTCATCAATTGAAGTACTTGGTTTCGATAACAATTGCCGAAATTTTAATACTGTTTCCCCTAATTCCTGCTGTCCTACTTCCACTTCAAACTTTTTAACAATTTCTCCTTCAGATGCCATTAATAGCCAGAGCTTATCTTCTAAAACAAAGGGATAAATTAGCAAAGTGCCAGGTTGAGCTTTGATAATTTCTTGAGCTTTTCGGTTTAGGTCATTGCGCGGATTGAGGAAGTCGGAATCTCGATTTTTGCGAGCGGCGATTTCTGATTCTAAAGTGCGAACTGCTTGATTATATGCCTGAGTTAGAAAAGTACGTTGAGCTATTAATTGTTCTTTTTGAGCGCATTGAGTTTTCTGACAATCAGCTAACTTTTGCCCGAAGGAAACTAAACTACCATGTTCTTTAATAATCTTTTCTTCTATCTGATTCAAGGCAATACCAGAAAGTTGCTCACCCACTTGAGCATTTCTAGTAAAATCGCGAATTTCCTGAATTTTCAGTAATTCTAATACTTGTTGTGCTTCTAGGAGTCGTCCTTGAGATAATAATAAATTAGCTAAAGAGCGATAGGTATTAGCAATAGTTTTTGTGTAAAATTCTTGTTCTTTTAAAGTCAATTCTCGTAAGCCTTGGCGGATAGTTTGGGTAATATTTACGGCTTCTTTGTAGAAGACGATCGCTAGTTCTGGCTGATTCTGCTTCTCTAAAAGTAAACCAATGTTGCTGAGAGTTAGCCTTTGACCAGGGCGATCGTCAAGTTCTCTGAAAAGAGCAAGTGCTTGTTGATAAGTTTCTAAAGCTTGAGTATTATTTCCTGTTTGCAAATGAATTAAGGCAATATTATTTAAAATAAATCCTCTAGCACTCTGTTCTCCTGAAATAGAGCTTTTTAAAGCATCATTATAAAACTTTAACGCTTTAGAGTATTCGCCTATTTCAGCATAAAATTCTCCAATATAATTAAGTAAAATTTGCTTATCATACTGAGTATGTGACAATGTTAAAGCTTCCTGAAGATACTGGAAAGCTACATCATATTGTCCAAGTTTTTTGTAAACCAATCCTATCCTAGCAAGAACGATATAATGACATGGTTGTGTTAGATTGGATGAACAAGACTTCCGCAGATTCTCCAAAGCTAGGTCATACTGTGCTAAATCAATATAGACTGTCCCTATATCAATCAGTAATAATAGCTTTGTTTCTTGATTTTGCTCTCCATACTCTTGACATTTCAATGCTTGTTGGTAAAAATCTAATGCTTGAGCATAGTGTCCCAGATTGCGATAAGCCCATCCAATACCATGCAAAGTCTGAGCATATCTCAAGCAAGATTTTTTGGAGTTATTACCCTGCTTAATTATGAATAAGGTTAGTTTTGATATTTCTAAAACGTTTTGCCAAGAAAGCCTTCCTTCTCGCAGACGTTCGTTAATGTTTTTACCAGATGCAATGCCAAAAGCAGCATTTATTCCCCATTCTTCGCTTAAGTAATAACCCATGACATTAAGAAGAAGTTTTTCTCCTTTTTTGTCGCCAATTAATCTTAAACTCTCCAATTGTTGACGAAATAGCTCCTCTACTTGGCGATATTGACCTGCTTTAAAGTAAACATTACCAGTATATCCAAAAGTTTCTGCCTCACCCTTGCGGTCACCTATTTGTCTGTAAATTGTCAACGCTTGCTGATGAAACTCTAAAGCTTTGGAATACTCTTTTAAATTAGTGTAAACTGTTCCTATTTGATTGAGTGTGTTTGCTTCACCAGTGCGATCGCCAATTTCTTTATAAATTGCTAGTGCTTGCTGATGGAATTCTAGAGCTTTAGAATGCTCTTTTAAATTAGTGTAAACTGTTCCTATTTGATTGAGTGTGTTTGCTTCACCAGTGCGATCGCCTTTTTCTCTATAAGTCGCTAAAGCCTCTTGATATATCTGCAACTTTTTCTGCAATTGAACAGGAGAAGTTGGTATCAACGTAACACGAGCAGCAACTTTAAACTGACTGCTATCAAACTGGTGTACAGTTTCTCGCTGCAAGTTTGTTGACCTATCTAAGCTAACCTGATTTATTTTTGCTTGTGGTATTGCTTCTGAAATTTTAGGAGTAGTTCCTATAAGTTTGAGAGGAGAAGCAAAAGAAAATATTAGAGTAGCATTTATCAGGCTTAGAGATTTCCAAGTTTTAGGCATTGGGAGAATCCTTTTGAAGCACGAGTCAAAAACTTACTGTTTTGATACATAGTATCTCTCAGTCTGGAGAGGATATACAAGAAAATTTGGCAGTAGTGGAGTTGAGTGCGTGCGATCGCAAAAGAACTCCTCACCAATCATAATCAAATCAACCATTATAACCACCGCAAGCACGTCCATCACCACTACCATAAATTTATAATCACTCTTCCTCAGTTTTTAACAAAACTACTTGTTCTGAAAATCTCTTTCTCCAATTGGTTTAGTTTGAGCGTTACCAGCAAATATTGGATGAAGTGTGACTTTATAAGTTCGCCACTTTTCTCCATCTTTTGTTTGAATTCTTTGGAAATCTAACGGTTGAATGAATTCTGAAAAAGAAGGATTTTGTAAAAATTTGCTTGTTTGTCGATCCCAATCTGTTCCGGTGCTGAATCTGAAAGTGCAGTTGCCAGGGGGAATGTTTTCTATTGTTACTTGGTGTTTAGCTTGAACGTACACAAAACGAAGCGTGTCGCCAGAGTTGCGATCGATCAATTTAACTACAGCATCCCGGTCTGTGCCATTATCAACTGTTAGAACTCCATATCCTTCTAAATTTTGAGGCGGAATGATATTAGTCCCATTTGGTAGAGAAATGGGAGAACGACTAGGGTTTGGTTCAACCGGGAGTTGTACTTGTTGGGGTAAGATTTGAGGTGAAATAATTGCAAATCCAACCATACCAACAATTGTCAACGCGCCTGGAATAACGTATTTTTCTAGCATAGAAGATAAGCGTTGTTTGAAATTCGAGAAACTATACTGCGGGAGGTGTTCGATTTCATTAGGAGTTTGACTACATACAGGACAACGAACTGTGTAACATGAGCCGCTAGCCTTACTCATGTAAATCAATCCACATTTGCAATGCAGAATTTGTACTTTGTTTCCCTGCATATTTGGCTCCCTACGGTTATGAACACTCTTGTAAAGCGATATATTGCTCACTCCGTAGGACTTATGCAAAATTTTCATGTAGATAGCCGTTTATTCTGCCTCACCAATGAGGGTGAATGCAGCCCAAAGTCTGGGATCGGGATGTTTTTGCATAGTGATTAACATCGCTTGTCGCAATGCCTGTGCTTTATCTGGGTTCTGTTGCCATTGCTTGTAAAACTCTTGCATCAAGTCAGTGGTTGCAGCATCGTCCACTGCCCACAGGGAAACTATTACGCTGGGAACACCTGCGCTAATCAGAGAACGGGACAACCCAATCACGCCCTCACTTCTAATCCTGCCTCGTCCCGTGTCGCAAGCACTCAAGACTACCAGTTCAGCCTTTAAGTTCATATCTATGATTTCGGCAGAAGTGAGCAGTCCATCCTCTCCATCTCCGGGAGCAAGTGCCACCGCCCCTGGAAAATCTCGTACTCCTGTATCCTCTGGAATACCATAGTCTAGCAGTCCGTGGGTTGCCAGGTGAATGATTCGAGCATTAGAGATTCGCTGTTTGATAGCTCGTTCAGTTGCCTGTTCCCCCAGGAGAACAGGCGCATTAAAGAATTGTGCGATCGCTTGAGCCTCTTTTTCTGCTCCCTTGAGGTAAGAGAGTTGCTCTTTTCTTCCCGTTTGGGAATTCCAGACTTTGGGCATCAGAGGATTGCCAACAATCAGCAGTTCGGGATTAGATGTTTGCTTCTCAATCCCTGTTCCACGCTTCAGGTTCCTCAATCGCTGTCGCTGTTGTCGAGTCAAGTCTAGTGCCTGAATTGAAGGTGCAGTGAGGATGGTGTGTTTCTCGATGAGATATTGCCCAGAAGTATCTACTAGGGCTGGGAAGGGAACTAGGAAGAGTTCACTTTGGGGGATGAAAATAACTCGTGCTTGAGGGTTGGTAGGTAGTAGATTTGCGATCGGTTTAATCAACAATTGGTGAAGTTGTTGTAGTTTTTGTCGTTGTTGGGCTAATCGTCGTTGCTGTACTTCGGCTGTAGGTTCTGGAACGATGGTGGCTAGCTCACTGCGATTTCTGATCCCGATATATTCTCGGCTATTAGTAACAAGTTCGGCAAGAGATGTATTTCGATGCTGCCACAGGGGTTTGAAGTCAGTTTTGCGAAAACTTATTTCACCTGTAGGTTTGATAACCCAGATATAGAGTTGAGATTTAATCTTGAATACATCATAAGCAATCGAATATTCAACGAGGGTCGCATTTTGCTGTTTAGCGATTTGTTGCAATAGTCCGATATTGGGGGGAGTGATGAGGGAGTTGGCAGACTCACTTATGATAGGATTGCGCCTAGACAGTAGCTCCACAAGCACTCTAGCACGCCCTCGTTCTGCAATTTCTAGAGCTGCTTTAGGGTTATTTTGGGCAATGAGGATCGTTTGTAAAAGAATATAGGTGCGAGCTTGCTCGTCAAAAATTGACACTTTGTAGTTATCATTGTTACCCAATCTTGCCCGTTGAAATTCCCAGATCTCAATTCCAGTACGAAGGATTTTTTCGGCTTGGATAAGATTGCCAGATATGAAGAGAGCGAGTCCCAAATTGTTCCGAGCTGTTCCCTCCCCATTTGTGTCGCTAATTTCCTGTGCGATAGCTAAACGCTGTTGCTGGTACTCAATCGCTTTAGCATAATTGTTTAGGAAAAGGTAACTACTTCCTAAATTTCCTAGACATTGCCCTTCGTGCTTGCGAGCTTTAACTTTTCGTGTGATGGCTAAACATTGCTGGTAGTAATCAATCGCTTTGACATAATCTCCCAAAATTTGGTAAACATTTCCCAGATCACCCAGAGTCTTCCCTTCACCTTGAAGGTCTTTGATTTCTTGTTTGATCGCTAAACTCTGCTGGTGGTATTCAATCGCTTTGGCGTAATCTCCTAAAGAATAGTAAGCAACTCCCAAATTGCCTAAAGATGTTCCTTCGCCAAGGCGGTCTTTGATTTCTCGAACAATCGCTAAACTCTGCTGGTGGTATTCAATCGCTTTGGCGTAATCTCCTAAAGAATAGTAAGCAACTCCCAAATTGCTTAAAGATGCTCCTTCGCCAAGGCGATCTTTAATTTCCTGACTAATGGTTAGACTCTGCTGACCATACTCAATTGCTTTAGCGTAATCTCCTAGAGAATTGTAAGTAGCTCCCAAATTGTCTAGAGATTGCCTCTCGCCTTGGCGATCTTTGATTTCTCGAAAAATCGCTAAACTCTGTTGGTAGTACTCAATTGCTTTGGCATAATCTGCCAACAATCGGGAGACAGTTCCCAGATTTCCCAAAGCCTGCCCCTCACCTTGACGATCTTTAATTTCCCGTTTGATAGCTAAACTCTGACGTTGATATTCAATTGCTTTAGCGTAATCTCCTAGAGAAGAGTAAGTAGCTCCCAAATTGCCTAAAACCCGTCCCTCATTGAAGCGGTCTTCGATTTCCTGTGTAATGATTAAACACTGCTGATAATACACTATTGCTTTGGTGTAATCTCCTAAAGAATCATAAGCAATTCCCAAATTGCCCAGAGATGCTGCTTCGCCTTGGCGGTTCTTAATTTCTCGATAGATAGCCAGTGCTTGTTGCCAAAACTGTAATGCTTCTTCAACTTGACTAATTTGAAACTGCTGATTACCTTGCCGAAACAGTAGGTCTGCTTCCATTTTTCGGGCATCTGGGATTTGAGCGAATACCTGGAAATTTTGAATTTTAGATTTTGGATTTTGGATTAAGACAAAATCGCTAATTGTTAAAATAGTAAAGAGAGTGAGGACGGTGAGAATTTTGTTTGGTGATCGCATTATGAAGTTCTCCAACTATAGAAACTATGGCTGATATGTACTGAAAGCGAACAAGTTCTATTTAACGAGATGGTGAAACCGTGTTATACCATTTCTCTGTAACAATGCACTTAATACTTCCTGCGCGACTACTATATCTAGCAAAGATTTGATGGCAAATAATTACGAAATATTAAACGCATCTTCATAGAGAATTGGTATTAGGTGCTGCATTAACTGGTTTACAGAGTAAGGTAACAGTTTCGCGAGTCCAAGTTGTCAATTTATCAGAAGGAGTTTGTACGGATAAAACTTCTTGCCAAAACTCTGACCACAGGGGTTGATTGTCGATTTTTTGATTAGCAAAAAATTCGGCTCGGCGTAAAGTAGCAGCTTCTCCTGTGATTTTTTTAATAGCTAGTTGTTGGTTTAACTGTTGCAAAGCTTGATTGATGCGATCGCTCTCCTGAGCCGTTACTATCCGAAAAGGAATAAACCGTTTTACTCGATCGTTAGATGATAGCACCAACCACTCATAAACCCGATTCGGTTGCAGAGGTTCCCCTTTGTAAGTTACGCGATTAGTTCCAGAAACAGGCTGACTCCAGAGGATATTTTCACTTCCCCGCACTCGCACGCCAATTTTCTCCGCTTCTCCATCCCAGACAAAGGTAGGGCGATCGCTCCAGACAATTGCTGTTGTTAATATAGAGGAATTTGATGCAGATACGGCTAATGGTGCGATCGGGCAAACTTCTTCTGTAGGACGAGATCCTCCATTTGTTGGGGGTACAGGAGGAGGAGGGACAGGACGACGTTTTCCAAATAAGTTATGCCAACCTCTTACCCACGTTGTTTGACGCAGTTCCGCTAATAAAAAGGCTGATGCTGATCGACGTTCAAACGAAAATCCAAATCCCAGGGTACTAGAGATTATTAATGATAAACTTAATACCCAAAACAATCGATTCAAGCAATTAATATTCTTCATAATTTTTCTCACGATTTTTGCTTCAATAAACGAGGTAAAACGTAAATCCAAATCGTTGAAATTGGTAGAAAAATTGGTAAAGCGATTGCCGCAGATGATATATAAAGTTCTAAGCTGAGTAAACTATAAATAACTGTACCAGCTATTAAAACAATTACAATTTTCTGCCTTTGCAGAAAGCGGTTTTGCTCCAGATAAACCGTTCCGGCTCCTACTAAAGCAGCTAGCAAAATTAGCCACAAATCAGGGAGCGGAATAACTAGACGTTGGTTAAGAAAATGATTGACTAAATAAGCATGGTACTCTCCTCCTGTTAAAATCTGATGGGGATGATTGTACCAATACTTAATTGCCGCAGGTGCTGACCAATTATCTTCCCCTTCTTTGTCAATTCCTGCTGTTAAGTAATTAGGTATAATCAAAACAATTTTTTGAGACAGATCTAAGGAGTTAGGAGTCGCTCGCTCTAACAAATCTTTAGCACTAATAGAAGTGAAAACTCGATCGGGTGGTAATGAATAATCTACAATCGGATGTAACCACATTTGACCCAAACTGTATCCTAAATAAGTGGTAAACTTTGGACTGATTCTAGGTAATGGCGAAGGAGAAGATAAAGAATGAAGTTGCACAGATTTTAACGAGCAACCATCTTGCTTAATGTTGTTAGATGAATCAATGCAATGCTGATAAATAGATGCCAACAAATAAGATAAAGGTTGGGTTGAATCAAATGCAGATACTAACTCAGCATAATAAAGTCCTCTAACGGTCATACTTCCTGATAAACTCCAATTAGGATTGGCGATCGCATTGGGAGCGTAACGCCATTTCTGCGTGAGTCTATCCTGACTAGCTCCAAATACAAATATAGTCCCTCGTTTTGCTACATTCTCTACCGATCGAGCTAGCTTTGTATCGTCATTTGTAGGCGGATATAACAAATAATCAACACCGATAACTTTCGCTCCACTCAATCGCTCAATTAATCTTCCCAGATAAGTACGAGAAATCGGTCGAATTTGTGGTTCTTTCTCTAAAGATTCTTCATCAATTTTTACTAGTAAAATAGGAGTTGATTTATTGGTTTGAGTTCGCAATGTTGCTTGACGGTAAATTGCTTGTACTAAGACTCGTCGTTCCAATAACCATTGCTGAATTGGGAGTTGCCAACTTATCAATACTAAAATTGTTAGGGCTACTGCTTGATAGCGTTGGGGTAAAATCTGCCGTACCAACTGTCGCCAACTGGGTGGTTTTATCTGAAATGGTTTGTCTTCTGGATGACGAAATAGAGAGGGAATTAAGTGTGCTGAAGGATAAGTGAGATTTTTTTCGGTTTTGAGATGCTGACAGGCAGTAATTAAAGATTGATGAACATCATTGTGATTTGCTAATTCTTTGAGAAATTGAATCAGAAATTCCTGAGCTACTCGATTATGAATCGGTTCTCGCATGACAGCGACTTGACTTAATCCTAAATCAATTAAAGATTCGGCTACACTTAAGCCTGAACAAGAATTGAACAGGGCAAATTGTAGTCCTCGTTCGCGGGCGATCGCTAATTGAGGCGCAATTTCACTAACTCGAATTGATACACCTGGAGCAATTCCTAATTCGCCACCTGTCATCTGAGTTTCATTGCCGTGTCCTGCAAAAATCAGCACATCCCAACCTTGCTCATCAGCGATCGCCTGACTAATTTTTGTTTTAAAATCATCTATTGATTTTTTAGGTTCTAAACCGATCGGATCGGGAATTTCTGCCAGACGATTAAGAGATTGCTTGATTGTCTTCCAATCTTCCTGAAAATTTAATTTTTGATCGTTACCCAAAATAACTAATATTCTAGGATAACGACGTTTTTGTTTAACTTGATGAACGGCAGACTCATGGCGAATATTAGCAGGAACACGAGCAATTCGGATTTTTTTTACTCTAGCTGATTCTGAACTAAATTCCCAAGCTTCCCAAGGTAATCTTGCCACTTCAATCGGCGTGCAAGTAATGAATAAATCAATGGAAGTTTCTGATTCTCCTGCTGCTCGACTGGCGATCGCAATTCTGTCATAAATTTCAAACAATTCACTATTCCGTAACCAGCAATGGAACTCATACAATAAACGAGTTTCGGCTTCTATTAATTTGCCGTGCCAATCTATTTTACGAGGGGCAATACTACCACTAGCTACTGCTTTTCCGCGCCAGATATCTTTGGTTTCTGGTTCTGAGTTAAGCGGAATGTTGATGGTTTTATAGAAGTTGATATAAGCCTGTTCCCATTGTTGGTAGAGAGTTGTTAATAAATCAGGAAACGGCAAGGTTTTGGATAGGCGTTGTCCCTGTCCCCAAAACAGTTCAAACAAACAACTATGCTCAATTCGTTGCACTCGGAGATAAAACATGAAGATGGAGAATATGCAAGAGAAAAATTAAAGTGAAACCGAAAAAGATAGTGGAATATGTTAGAAGATTAAACGCTAACTTTCTTCCCAGGTAAATGGAGGTAAGGTTAATGCTGCACCATCAGGCAAACTAATTTTTACCCAGAATCGTTCGCTGAAAGTTCCAATTACTTGTGCATAAATGTATTCGTTAGAGCGATCGCTTAATACTGGTTCCTCCAAAATTTGGACTTCATCTCGAACTTGTAATTTAATACCAAGAGGCAGGGTTTTATGAGGTTGTGTTCCTAAAATTAGTAACAGTGTCCATTCGGGAATTAAATCAATCATAGGTAACTTCCAAGCAACAACATATAGACGTAGTGCAATGTTTTCCCACTGCAAATCTCGATAGGCTGCTCTGGCTAGATCGGGAATCGCAATTCCTCTCTGATTTATTAATTCTGCGATCGCATCATTGAATTGCTCTACTGGCGATCGGAGCGAGCGAAACTCTGGACTGGGTGATGGACGAGGCAAAATAATCCAAGACAATTCTTGGCTTATGCGATCGACTTCATCTCTAAACCAAAGTCCGATATTGATTGCATTTTGAGTTACTTGTTGTCTAGGTGAAGTCAGAGGATAACTATTAAAAATTTGTGCTTGACTGATTAATGGAATTGCTGTTGGTTCTAAACAACGTAAAGCCAGCAAAAGTTTATCAGAATCATCTTCAAACCAATCTAAAGGCAGTAGATAATTTGTCTCACTTTCAGATTGCAAACCGATAGATTGCTGGTAATGAATAAGTCGATCGCGTTGTAAATATCCCTGAACATTAATCTGTTCTAATTCTTCTATGATTTCGACTAAAATATAGAAGTGAGGAATAAACTCAGATGATTCAACAGCTGTTTTAGGTATCGAGACATCAGGATTATACAAACTATCTGTTGCTATTAAATAAATCTGAAATTTATTTACTTGTAATTGACAAATGGATTCTATAAACATTGCATCGGCGGCAAAATTATTCTTTTTTCCTGACAGCAACAAATTGCTTAAACTGAGTTCTGGCGATCGTTTTTGCAGCCATTGTTCTACACCTGCCAGTGCTAATCCATTGAGGTAAGTCTGCCACTTTTGGCTTTCAGAAATAACACTTTGGCTAAGTTCGATTGCCCATTCGACTTGTTTGGCAGTTAAGGAAATATTGTCTTCACAAAGAAAGTTTCCGTTTAAAATAAAATCACTATCTATGGAATGGTTTGTCATACTTAAATTCTCCGAGTATCTAAATGGTGACAGAGGCAACGGGCAAGCAGGTTTTTCATAGAACAGTTTGGAGTGCTTGCATCTGCTATATCTGCATCGATAACTTTGTCAATTTCTTCCTCTAAAGCAGCGTCTAACTTTTGCTCTAAGTTTTCCAACTGGGTTGGGTTAACGTAGTTAATAGCAAGTTCTCGGCAGCGATCGCGCAAATCTACCAACATTTTTTGACGGACATCTGCACGAAACGACTTTAATTCCAACAGGCGCGACACTTGATATTGCTTGTGTAAACCAATCTGAACAGCAATCTCTCCCATTGATTTATTTTGGCAGTAAAACAGGCGAAGAGCACTTAGAAATGATTGGTCGTTTGGGGGCTTTCGCTGGCGATGGTAGGCGAGACGATCGCTCACTACCTGTGCAATCGCTTGCTTTAAAGAGTTGCGAAATTCTTGACGGTAAACGCTTAAAAACTCGTTGTGAGTCTCTTGGCGATCGATTTCAGGTGCAGGGAGAGGGTGTTCAGGTAATGGTTCTATCTCTGGGGTGCGACTTCGGCGGATTTTATCAGCTATGGCGCGTAATTCATACATAACCTGCACAGGAGAGTAGTTGTTTAGTCCCTTGGCAAGCAGATATTCAACCATGCGGTTTAACTGCTGTGGTGTAGGTGCTTCACACCGACGACGCGATCCAGGTTGTCGCTGCTGGATGTGGTCTTGACGATAAACTGCATGATAGCTTTCTAGCAGTTGGTGCGATCGCTCAATTTCTAGCGGCATAAGTCCATAAACTCCAGCAAGTAACCGCTGCAATCGTCCTGTCGTCATACTATTTAAAATAGACCAATCACTAGCTAAATAAACTCCACACTCTAGCAAAAATGGCTTGAGTCGAGAGATCGCCAGATATCTTGTCCAGGTACTAAGTTGGCTTTGCTCTGGATCGAAGGTTTGCAAAATCTGAGTAGCAAGTGACTGATAACGAGAGGATTGACTGGGGAAATTTCGGATTTGGTTGAGCACATCGGCATCATCTAGAACCAAGAGTAATAGTTCAAAGTGCGTAAACCCACCTTTTTTCCCAAATTGCTTTTCTACATCTGCACAGATGCGATCGCACAGTTGAGAAATAAAGCAGCGTAAGCAGCACTCCGCCATTTGTTGAGTAGTAAGATTTTCAGGTATTGCCTCTGTTCGCATCAGTTGCAGTAGATGATGCTGAACTTGGGCATCTGATACTTCTGCTACCCCAGTTAGAGAGGGAAATTGTTGCTGGAAGAACGCTTTAGCCGCTGGAATTTCTGCTACTTTGCGCTCTCCTGCTGAGTTAATCCTCACTAGCTGCCAGTATTTCCATACCGCACCCATATCTTCTCACCTGCTGTGGATGAACTGGATCGCCAATATTAGCTTCAATGGTTTTACCTCCTTTTGGTTCGCCTTCAACAACAGGTAATTTTTCTTGTCATCTATACCTATTTATGGAGGGAGTGAACCTATGCAGCTGATGCAATGAGCTGGCTTGAAAATAGATTTTTTTGAGCTTTGGTGGTTGGGTGTGGGGTGTAGGGGTTTTTCCTTCTCTATATCCTTCATTCTCTCACTCCGATTCTCCAATTAACGTGAACGCTGCCCAGTCTCGCGGATTGGGATGGTTTTGCATGGTAATTAGCATCGCCTGCCGCAATGCCTTGGCTTTATCTGGATTTTGCTGCCACTGGCGGTAAAACTCGCTCATCAAGTCGGCAGTAGGTGCATCGGGAACTGACCAGAGCGACACAATTACACTGGGTACTCCAGCCGTGATGAGCGATCGCGACAATCCTATCACCCCATCTCCAGTAATCCTGCCTCGTCCCGTATCGCAGGCACTCAATACCACCAGTTCTGCCTTCAACTTCATCTGGAGAATCTCAGCAGAAGTGAGCAATCCGTCATCTTTAGCTGAGGGAGATAAGGCGATCGCTCCTGGGAAATCTCGCACCCCTGAATCTTGAGGATTCCCATACTCCAATAGTCCATGAGTTGATAAGTGAATAATCCGCGCCTGTGGCATTCGTTGGACAACGGCTGACTCGCTTGCCTGCTCCCACAATAGCGGTTTTGTTGCAAACGTTTTGGCGATTGTTACCACTTCCTCCTCTGCACCAGGCAGACTGGATAACTGCTCTTGTATACTCTTGCTAGGATTCCACACCTTGGGCATGACAGGATTGCCGACAACCAATACATCATCCCCTCGAATAGGCGAACTGCTGTTTGCTCTTACCAATTTTCGTTGTTGTCGCGTGAGTTCTAACACCTCTATCGAAGGTGCGGTAAGAATAGTGTGTTTTTTAATTAGATAATTGCCTTGGGCATCCACTAGTGCCGGAAATGGCACAAAAAACAGTTCACCTTGGGGAATGAAGATGACTCGCTGATCGGGATTGGTAGGTAGATACTTAGCGATCGGTTCAATCAGCAGTTGGTGGAGTTGTTGTAGCTTTTGCCGTTGTTGGGCTTGCTGCCGTTTTTGTCCTTCAGGTGTAAGCTCTGGAGTTATAGTGGCTAGCTGACTGCGATTTCTCGCACCAAGCGTGTTACGGCTAATAGCAACTAACTCATTTAGGGATTGGGGTAGCGTTGAGAGGTCAACAGCATGAAAGGCAATCATGCCATTGGGCTGAATCACCCAGATTAGAAGAACTGCGTTTCCTGGGTTAATAGAATACTCAATGATAGAATATTCCACTAAAGTTGCCCCTTGAGTTCTAGCAATATTACGTAGATTAGCAACTGTTGGCGGTGATATAGCAAACTGAGTAGATGTAAGCATCCGTTGGGAAAGCAAATTTAACGTTGCTCTAGCCCGTCCGCGCTCGGAAATCTCTAGTGCTGTCTCTGGCTGATTTCGTAATACTAACACACTTTGCAGCATCTCATAAACCATTGTTTGACGCACCATATTGAGGCTGATAATATTATGCTGATCGGTTTGCAATCCTGATTGGTTCCATCCAGCCCAAGTTTCCCAAATGTGCATCATTTCCCGGAGCGTTGCTTCGGCTTGCTTGAACTCCCCTTTGCCCCAGTATGCCAGCGCTAAATTGAATAAACCCAACGATGCAACCGGATTATTTTCTCCTTGTTGTCTAACAATTACTTGATATTGCTTCAATACCTCAATTGCTCTAGCGTATTCCTTTTGAGAAAGTAACATTGCGCCCTCGTTCATCAGCCTGATCATTTCTGGTTGCTGGAAATCGAAAGCAGACAATACTCCCTGCAATAAGGTATTAAATGTATTTCCCTCCATTACAAACGTACCTTCGCTAGCTCCATATTTCTGTCCTTCCTGTGCTGCATTAAGTAGTTGCTGCACCTGGTCTGCCATCGATTGGTTGTTGAGTACCTTAGCAATTTCAAGGGCTTGTTGCAAGTGGGAGGTAGCTTTAGAATACTCACGCTGAATCAAATATAGTTGACCTAAAGTACCAAGTGCATTTCCTTCCGTTTGCCGATCTCCCAATTCACGAGCAAGACTGAAAGCTTGTTGTAAATGATCGATTGCTTGGCTAGCGTTGCCTAGAAACAAATAGCAAATACCTATATTGCCAAGTGCTTGTGCAATACCTTGGCGTTCATTCAGTTGTTGATAGAGCTTGAGTGCCTGCTGTGTGGATCGCAGTGCAGCTTCTGGTTGTTCGGCTTGGAGTTGTTGCATTCCCAAATTTAACAGGTAATCTGCGTCACGAACGTCCCTTGTTTGAACTTGTGTTTGAGCGATCGCTGTTGAACCATCGGAGGTAGTTAAAGGTAGCTGGAATTCTGAACTCAGAATACAAGCAAAGGTGAATAAAACAATTGCGATTCTCTTTCGCCGTTTTCCTTTTACTTTTTTCCCCAATCCAACCAATAGTAGCTTGCTCAGCCCACGAATCTCCTTTAACAGAGTGTTCACGACGTTAATCCTCCAAAAGTCTCTTAATCTCACTTCTGATCCATATATATTAGGAGATAGGTAACCTATGCAGTTTTACTCCTATGATTTTTCGGATTCACACTCATAAGTAGAAGAACAAGATAGATAAAGATTCGGCAAAATTTACCGAGTAAGCTATAGCAGTCTGATAGAAATCCCCGACTATTTGGATGCAATTATTCTCCATGCTACTCCTTCAGTTTACGGCACCCCATATCAAAATCAGCCCGCTCAGGATTGGATTAGTTTGTGCTTCCTCGATCGCGTTTTTGGAGTTTTGCTTTACTTAACAGTGGGCAATCTGATGCTTTACGACCTTTTCTTAATTATCAAAGACAGTACAATGATTTACTCAACCATCTCACTCGCATTACTTTAGTTCCACAGCATTCCAGAAGTGGAAGACATTGGTTTACTTATGAGTTTGAAGCACTTCCTTTACCTGATAAAGTGAATCCCACAGAATTTCTCATCAATTATCCAGAATTACCTTTGATTGACCCAAATAGTGAGCTTGATTTTCCTGAGCCAGAGATCGATCGACAGCTACTAAAAACCCTTAATTCTCCGCAAGTTGAAGTCAGATTCTCTGACACTCGAAGTACTTTTCTTAATTGGTATTAGCCAAAATAATACTGTTTCCGGTATTGTTTGTGACACAGCAGTTTTTTTCAGGTTTTAATTGCGCTGACGCGCAAAAAAAATGGTTCACAGCGCATTACTAAAATCTCCAATGTACCTCACTAATTCTCCTGAATTCTTTAACTCAAAAACTTTACCTAAAAAACGGCTAACTGCCCAAGCACTTTCCAATTTAATCAAAAGACCTGTGTGGGATGGCAGTTACCCGCATTTTCCTCTAAAACGAACTGGCGAACTATGGTTGCAACAGTTATTTGATGGCTATTTTCCGACTATTTTATTTCTGGATTTTTCGGAAAATGTTAATTATCTGACACTTTTAAAATTGCTGGAAAAATTCCACAACAAGCAATTGAAAATAACTGTTTTAGTCTACATACCCAAAACCAGTCAAAGCGAACTTATACCCGCCACTATCTTTAATTTTTGTCAGTTACCCTCACGCCGTCTTAAAACAGTTTAGCTCTAAACATAGCAACCGCCAAGCCCTTATGAACTATCTGCGTCTTAATGCAGAAGATTTATTCCACCTAGAAAATTCCGGGTATCTTTACTCTTCTGAAATCATTAGTCCAGCATCCGCTTCTGCTAGATGCTTGGGCGAACAATTTCATTTAATTATGCAGCAATCATTAATGGGTATGCCCATTGATTCATTGCTTAATAATCACTCTCAACTAAAGCAATGGTTTTCTGGATTGCAATTGTTGGCTCCCGAAATATGGTGTGAAGAAGCAAATACTTGGAGAAGCTATTCTCATCAGGTTGATTATTTCTATGGCGATGTAATCCTCACGTCTAATTTTGACCTGATTATCTCTAACTCTGAGCAACTTGAAATTGTCAATTGGACAACAGATTCCCAATTTAATTTAACAGATATCCAATGGCAATGGAGAACTGAGTTGGACTTATTTCTCATGGCACAAACTGATACTTATTTACCCGAACAAATTCAACTGAGTTACTGGCTTCTTAACCACTCAACGCTTCCCATGAAATTTTCTATCCACTACTCCAATCAAGCTTTGTTAGCTTTCCAAACCAGATTAGAGCGAACTTTATCCAAACTTCCCGAACTCTTTCCAAAAGCAGTTGTCACTAGTGGAAACAACGAGAATAACCAACATTCTCACAATTCTTTATTTACATCCACATTTGCTGATCGCCCTACCATACAATCATCTCCTAAAGAGTTCACACTTTCACCACCTGTTCCAGAAACCAATGCGACTATTGAAGACTCTTTGAGTCAATTTCTTTCGGGGAAATTAACAATCAAAGAATACATAGACTCCGTTCCCGAAGTTGAGATCTAGATTGAAACGCCAGATTTACCTACAAGTTCAATTCTTCAACCCCAAATCGAATGATTTCCTTAGCTCAAATTAACTACCAAAAAATTCCTTTGGGAGATGGTTGGAATTTAAATGTTCTCTCCAAATCTATCGCCACCATCACCGATCCAAAAGGTAAGAGAAAAACATCATATTTCGGCTTCGATACTAAAGAAAAAGCCCTGGAATTTATGGCACAACATCGCTCGCAAGTATCAGCAGCGATCGTTAGAGAAAGCCAACGTCTTTCCCAATATGCTTGGGAATGCAAAATTTGGCAATGTCCCACTGAACTAATTTTGTCACAATTGAACCAACAATCACCATAATTCACTTGTTGATTTTACCATTTTTTGAGCAAACAAGGCTGTCTATAAAACAGCTTTGTTTTCTCTAATTTTTTCTCGCTCCAGCGCTGACGCGCCCCATAAAAGTGAATGAAAATACATTTTTACCATGAGTTCTACCGATAACGAAACTAAACTGCGTCGTGCTACTGAAAAACTAATTCGCTCAATTCGATTAGCAATCCAACAAGCTACTCCTAATGAAGCTTTAGCTGTCTGGAAATTGATGAAATCCCTAGAGATTCGACGTAATACTCCCAATCTCACTGATGCACAAGTAGAAGCTTTGCTGACTATGCTTGCCAAAGAATCTGGTGCTGATATTATCGAGGCTACCCTCAATTCTAACTCCTCAATTGCCCTAACTTCTACTCCCGATCGGCTTGAAGAACCAGCGTTAGCTACCTCTAACAATCGCAAGGGAAATAATCGATAATTATGACTACTACGCCCATTAAACCTGTTAAAGAAACCCTAGACGATCTAGAACAACAGCTGGAACTACTCACACAATATCTAGAGTCGGATAACCCAGAAGAAAGAGCCATAGCATCAGCAATTTTTGAAGAGTTAGAACCTGTTCTCGAACATAAAATTGATAGCTATGTTGCTCGGATTAATTGTCTCAAAGCTAATCGAGAATTTCGACAGTCAGAATCGCAACGTATTGCTGGTTTAGCTAAACAAGATTCAACAGCGATTTCATGGCTGACAGAGAAACTTTTGGGATTCATGGAACGCCGCGTCGAACAGTTAGGTGAACGCGGACGCAAGCTAGAGGGAAAACTGAGCAAAATATCTCTTTGTCATAATGGTGGAAAACCTCAAGTGTGGATTAACCCAGAACTAAAACCTGAAGAATTTCCTCATACATATCTCAAACTTGTTCCTACTTTGGATACGAAACTTATAAGGGAAGATGCGATCGCTTCTGTTACCGGAGAGCTTTATGATAGTAACGGTCGTTTAATTGCCAAGTTAATGCCTAGAGGTAAGCATCTTCGTCTTAGTTAAGTTTTACCAACCTTGCTCCTTGCTTCACTTTGTCCAGGCTTACAATAAGTCTGGACACAACAATTTCTATGTTCCCCTACGATAAAAGCTTAACATTTTTTTTGCTATTAAATATTTTCAACCGCCTAGAGTGCATCTTACACTTAGGCAAGGAATTTTTTTGATGTTTTTGTTTCAGGGAGTGAAACAGGAACAGTATAAAATAAGTTAAAAATGCTACAATACTACATCCAATAGAATCTGTTAAGGTACTCAGAATGATTGATGAAAGCCTATTTCCACAAAGTAAGGTATACCTTGTCAAAGGGGGTGATGCAAAGGTTTTTGGTGAGGACTCAGATATTCGACGACGAATGACTGACACCCAGGCTATAGAACGCTTTAAAAACATTTGGGAAAAAGTGTTAGAGCCGGAAATCCGAAAAGCACCTATTATTACTGCTGAAGAAGCAAAAGAGTTGCTTGAAGGCAAGCAACGAGATTACGCAATAAGAGGATTTCAGTTCAGACAGTTTTCTCTTCACTCTGCTGTATTTGTTGCCCGATTGAACAAAGATGCAACTGAAGATGGAGTTTGTGACCAACTATGGGGGATTGGTGCTCATAGAGATAATACAAGGCTTTGTATGTATTTCGAGACTGTCGAGGAGAAGCTAAGATTTGAGGAGATTGCTTCAAACTTAAAAATAGAGCCACGTCAATTAGCTTTGCAACTTGTTATGGATTTTGTACATAAATTTCCAGCCGACTGGCATTGAGCATCAAATATGCACCAAAAATGCTTCTCTACGTCGCTAATTTGGGAAGAGCAATTCATAATTTAGGAGAATTAATTAAAATCCATCAACAAATCATTTCTAACCAAATGTTTTCTTAACTTTTCTGGTATTAATCATGCGCGTGTTTAAACAAGTTAGCTACGTACAAATATCACAAGGATGGCAAACCTATGTGTTTCCGGTTAGGGGCGGTTTTGTGCGTTACAAACTGCTGCCAACACTCAGGGATTTTGAGCAAGCAAAAGAAAACTGTATCAGACAAGGATGGAAAATAATCAATGCTACTTCTTTAGTGAAGAAGATGAACTCTTCTTCTACTCAAATAGAGTCAATTTTTTGAATGAAAGCATTTTATCTTTTGAATTGTTAAAGGCGCTGACGCGCTATGAATTGTGATGTATTGCTATGAGAACTTCACCATTATGTCACAAAAAACCTCATCTCCTCCATCCACTTCTATTCCCTTATTTTTGTCAAAAACAATAACCTCCACACCGCCGTCCGACGAATGTGGTCACACATCAAACGCCGCCGCAGAAATGGATGAACGAGAAAAAGAATGGTACGAGATGTGGGATTACTCTCATATCGGTGATACTGACATCGATTTACATTATTAACTACTCCGAATATGATTCGTCAACAACTCATCTGCGATGTTTCCCCAAACAGTCTGGTAAATTCCTTTGATAATTCAGCTTTCAAAAGTTTGGTTATTTTCGATAATCAGGAATACCTAGAAATCAAGTTTACTCAACATTCTCTGAAACAATTGTCAGAAATTATCGCTCATTTAACTCGACTCCAACAGCTTTTAGTTGAGTCGAAAAAACAAGATATCATCACTCAGTTGCACTCCCTAAATGTACCTGTGGTTATTCCCAATAACTCAGAGAAAGCTACATCAATTATTGCAGCTAACTCTGACGAAGAAATTCCTTTTTAGTCCCTGAAGGCAGAAGATAAAAATTTTCCTTATCCCCCTGTCCCCTAGTCCCCTAGTCCCCTTGTCTCCTAATCCCCAGTCCCCAGTCCCCAGTCCAAAGCGCTGACGCGCCTTTTGGGGATTAACAATTTACCTCTAAATCAGTGAAAGACAAAGCATCTCAATCAAACCAGTCTGCCACTTCAGCACCCAGCACTACTCCGACTGCATTGGAAACTCCAGAAATCGAGTTAGAACGGGACGAGTTTGCTGACCCAATGTACCTTGACCCCAATGCCAGACTACCGCGCATCCAGGCATTGCGGGGTACAACTCCCAAACAGTGCGGCTACTTTGTCCCCGCCGACCAAATGGCAAAAGCTGGATGGTTCAACTTTGACGAAAAGTTACTTACTACCTATACTTTCGAGATTACTGGAGTTGAGGAACAAGGGTTTCTCACTCCTTCTGTGCGAATGTTAGTTTGTCCTAGAACTCCTACTTTAGCTTACGATCGCAAAGCTACCAAAGAATCAAAGCAATTGGTCATTGTGGGACGCTATTTACCGGAATACAAGGATGAGGAGAATATCGGCAATACCCAATATTTTGAGGTTATCTTGCTTGATGACCAGAATCAACCTTTACACCAAGTCCCACTGTCTTACCGGGCTAGCGGTGCTAATCAAGCGACTTTCGCTACCCATTGGCAGACTTTCATCGATGAAATGACCGCTTGCCATGCTATCAGTAACCGCATCGCCGCTAGGGGTAAGAACAATCTTTTCAAGTGCTTGTGCGTATTTTGTTTCACTACTGTCCGAGAACTCGCCGGGACAACTCAGAAAAGCCCTGCCTGCAAAGTAGCTAACCACGAAGTTCCTAGCTTGGAAACTTGGAAGCAGTATTTTCTGGGATTCAACCTAGAACGCAAACAGCAAATCTGGGAAGCTCTGCAACCTGCTCAACCTCTGATTGTACCCGGTCTTTCGGGTAACACTACCCCAATGGCTCAACTGCCACCTGCTCAGTAAGGCAGGGTGTTGGGGGTTGGGGTTGGGGGTTAGGGGAATTCTTCTCTTCCCTAACCCCTACACCCCGACCCTAACACCTATCCCCCAGTTTTTGGAGTGGATAAAGCTTTTCATTACTTGCACTACATTCAACTTACTACTATGAAATTCTCTTGTACTGCCAAGCAATTCGATGCCGCACTCGATACAGTCATGGGTGCAATACCGAGTAAACCAAATCATCCCATTCTTGCTAATGTTCTCCTCAAAGCATCTAACGAAAAATTAGAAATTGGCGCTTTCGACCTGAGTTTGGGTATTACCGCACATTTGGAAGTATCTGTTGAGATTGAAGGTAGTTTTACAATCCCAGCTAAACATTTATCCAACATTATTTCTTCTTTGCCAAAAGAGGAAGAATTGTCGTTTACTATTCAACCAGATAAACAGGAAGCTACATTAACCTGTTCTGGTAAACGCTACAATTTTCGAGGTATGGCAGCATCCGATTTTCCTCAATTACCTACCATAGAACCATCTACAGGTAGTTCTGCTATACTAACTGCCAGTGTCCTAGCGCGGGGATTAAAAACTACTTTGTTTGCCACTGCTTCTGATGAAACTAAGTTAGTTCTCTCTGGTGTTCGGTTAACTGTGTCAGCCCAGCGTGTGGAATTCGCTGCTACTAATAGCAAATCTCTGGCTGTTGTTAAAGATTCTCTTCATAGTCATGGCGAGCAACCAGAATCATCGAATGAAAAGAAACCAAAAAGTAAAAGGAAATCCTCTTCTCCTTCTCCAACTAGTTTAGCTATCACTGTTCCCAAAGCTGCTTTAAAAGAGTTACAAAAGCTTTTGGGTAATCCTACAGAAACCAAGGATGATTTCCCGGTTCAACTGCTTTGTAATGATAGCCAAATTATCTTTAGCGGCGCTAACTTTACTCTGGTTTGTCGCGCTTTGGCTGGAAGTTATCCTGATTATCAACAATTGATACCTTCTTCTTGGAGTCGAGAAGTTTCTGTCAGTTCTCAACAAATTTTAGCTGCCGTGACTCGCCTTGCTACTTTCGACAAACACAAAATTATTCGTTTAGTTCTCAATCCCACTGAGCAAGTTCTTTCTCTATATGTGGAAGGCAAAGATATTGGTTCTGGTGCTGAATCTTTACCTGCGTTAATCAAAAGTAACGATTTCCAAATTGGCTTTGATGCTGATGTACTTATCCCAGCTATTAAAGCTATTCCTTCTTCAGAATTATGTTTTTCCTTTAACGAATCTCATCATCCTGCTACTATCAATTTACCGGATAGTACTCTGTCTTCTGCTACAGTTTTAGTCATGCCAGTGGAACTTGGTGGTGAATCTCCAAAACATCAGCGTTCCCGACGTAAATTATCTTCCCAAACTGCATCAACAGCTATTGAAGAATCAGACACTATTGAAGATGAATCATTGTCCGATGAGGCATTCTCACCATCGGTTAGGGAAAGAGAAACCACAGAAATAGAGGAAATCGAAACAGAATCAATATCAACAGATGTAGTTGAGGCTGACTTAGAACTCGCTGCACTGCCGATGTAAAGCAAAGGTTTTTTACTTAAAACAGCTGGTTGTTAAGCTTTTTAGGGTATATTTTCCAGCAAATATACCCTAAAAAGGTATAGGCAATAAGCTAAAACCATTGCCCCATAAGGTATGTAGCAAGTTTTTCCAGGCTGTCAGGAGTTTTTAGGGTACAAAAACTTGATCTTGTACCCTAAATTTAGGGTACGTTTTGGGCCTATGTACCCTAAAAGCTTAAACGCGATGTACTCAAACCATTGCTGTATAAGGTATATAGTGGGTTTTCGTTGACTGCTACAAGTTTTTTAGGGTATAAAACTGGATTGTCTACCCTAAATTTAGGGTATGTTTTGGGAAAAATATACCCTAAAAGCTCAGGCGCGATGCGCTCAAACCATCGCTGTATAAGGTATACATCAAGTTTTCGCTGATTGTCACAAGTTTTTTAGGGTACAAAAACTGGATTGTGTACCCTAAATTTAGGGTATGTTTTGGGAAAAATATACCCTAAAAAGCTATGGACAGTGACTTAGAAAGAGTGCTGGATGCAGCTTTACAACTATCTCGCCCGGATTTGGAGAAGTTGCACGCTATCATCGGTGGGTTGTTGGAAGCAACTGAGCGGTCAAATCAGCCAATCCCAGGCGAGAGGAGGGGGAGGATTGAGTGGAAAATGATACCCAATAAGAAGCAGGGTAAAGAATATGGCCCTTATCCTTATTTGCGCTATTGGAAGGATGGAAAGCTCAAATCCAAATATTTGAAAAATTTGCCAACTCATTTCAACGAGCCTTAATTACTCTACCCAATCTACAAACCATAGCCCGACTCTTAACCCTTAATTTTGCATTTTGAATGAGAGAATTTTGAATTGTTTATGTATCAACCATTCCATCAAAAGTATCGCCCACAAATTTTAGCCGATTTAGTGGGTCAAAATCCGATCGCAACTGCCCTGACCAATGCTATCAACTCAAGTCGCATTGCCAGTGCCTATCTGTTTACTGGGCCAAGAGGGACTGGTAAGACCTCTTCTGCTCGGATTTTAGCTAAATCGCTCAATTGTTTGGAAACTGATAGCCCCACAGCTTCTCCTTGCGGTTGTTGTTCCTCTTGTCGAGATATTGCCAATGGTGCTGCCATTGATGTGCTAGAACTTGATGCTGCAAGTAATAATGGGGTTGACCAGATTCGGGAAATTTGTACCGGGGCGCACTTGACTCCTGTGCAGGGTCGCTATAAAGTTTATGCGATCGATGAAGCTCATGGATTAAGTAGTGCAGCGACTCAGGCTCTTTTGAAAACTCTTGAGGAACCCCCGCCCAACGTGGTGTTTATCCTCTGTACTACGGAACCTCAAAAGTTACCTAATACTATCATTTCTCGCTGTCAACGCTACAATTTTCAACGCATTAATTTAGATGCAATGGTGGAACATTTGAAAACCATTGCTGAAGTTGAGGGAATAATAATTGATGAAGTTGCTATTGATTTAGTGGCACAATTAGCTACAGGAGGATTACGAGATGCACTTTTTTTGTTGTCGCAACTTAGTTTGTTAGACAAGTCGATTACAACCCAAGAAGTGTGGGAGTTGGTGGGCGCTGTACCGGAGCAAGAATTAATGGAGTTGGTGAGTGCGATCGCATCTGATAAAGAATTGGATACTATTAATATAATCCGCTCCCTTCTCAATTCTGGTAAAGAGCCATTGGTGGTACTTCAGAATCTAATTGAATTCTACACCAAAATGCTGATTGTCCTGACGGTTTCCGATAACCAACTCAATTTTTCGTTATTAGAAGTCAGTCCAGAACAATGCAAAGAATTGGCTAGTTTTTTGGGTCGCCATACCATTTTAGCTGCTCAACAACATCTGCGAACTTGTGAAGCTCAAATTAAATTTTCTAACCAATCTTGGCTCTGGTTGGAAGTTGCTATTTTGGGATTACTCTCTGGTACTATGCAGAGTCACAACCATGATGTGCTTCATGATATACCCACATCTACAACATCACCCATAGCATTACCAACTTCTGCTGTTGTTCCTCATAATAATATTTGGCAAACTGTGCTAGCCAAAGTTCCTCCGTCGCTCAAAGTGTTGCTTTCTCAACATGGTTCATTGACAAATTTCTCTGAGGACACTGCTACTGTATTTGTCAAAAGTGCTGCTTTGAAACAAAGAGTTGATAGCCAAATTACTGCGTTAGAATCTGCCTTTAGTTCTGTTACTTCTAGACCCATTAAAGTTTCTGTGTCGAACTAAATACTTTTTTTGATTGAGGAAATATTTATTTGATATTTCCTCAATATCCTTGTCCCATACTAATCTCAATTACTTTGAGAAATCAGCTAAGATAATAACTAGGGGTTTGGTTTGATCATTGATTGCCGAAACTAGCTAGGTGTTCCTATGCCACAATACTTTCAATATACTCTATTTTTGCAACGGGAAGAGTCCCTTAAATCTAATATAGTTCTGCTAGATAATCCCCTTTTTCCTGAGCTTTTACGAGAGTGGAAGCAAGCTAAAAGATTTGGGTTTGATTTAGAAACTTTTGGTAATTCTGGAGAACCTGATAGCGCTCTTGACCCCAATACTGGAGAAATTCGCCTGATTTCTTTAGCTTTTACTATAGATAGTAAGATATGGGTGCTATTGATCGATTTAGGTTTCGCTAATGAACAAAGAGTCCAAACAGAGCGACAGCTTCATCATCTGGGATTTTGGGAAACTTTGGCAGAACGATTAGCCAATCCAACTGTGGAAGTTGTGGGTCATTCTTTGGATTTTGAACAACAATGGATGTTGGTGAACTATGGATATAAAATTCGCTGTGTCCGCGATACTAAGTTGATGAGTCAGGTATACTGGGCTGGTTTAGATCCTTGGCTGGATAAAGTTAACAATAAGGCGCATTCTTTGGCTTCGGTTTGTCTGCGTCTTGGCATTGAAATAGATAAAACCCAACAGAAATCTGAATGGGGATGGGGAGATAAGGGGGGTGGAGAGCTAAGTAATAATCAACTTAATTATGCTGGTTTAGATGCTGAAGTAGTTCTGCAAATACATGACCGACTTGAGCCTTTATTGAAGGAAATTGGTGTTTGGAATTCCTATATGGCTGAGTGTAGTGCGTCACCTGCTCTTGCACAGATGGCTTATTATGGAATGCCTGTAAATGAGGCGGCGTTGAATAATGTTACTTTGCAGTATGAAACGGCTTATCAGGATTTGGTGAATAAGTTGGGTTCTACTTTTCCTGAAGCGATTCCTTATCTCTATTCAACTAAGGAATTACCGAAGTTAATTAATCAGAAATTTAAGTTGAAATTAACGCAAGTGAATGCTGATTCTTTGAGTAAGTATTGGGATATTCCAGAAGTTAGGTTAATTTCGGTGATTAAGACTACTAAGACTTATCTGGATTATTTGATTAATCTCAAGGAATCGTTGCGCGATGGGTATGTGCGTTCTCATTATACCCAAATTAATCGGGCAGCTTTTGGACGCAGTAGCAGCCAACATCCTAATTTGCAAAATCCCCCGAATCCGAGTAATTTTCCTGATGAATTACAAGCTTATAATTTGCCTGCGATTAGAACGGTTTTTGTGGCACATCCTGGTACTAGCTTAATTGTTTCTGACCTTTCTAAAGCGCATACTCGCATTGCTTGTGAGGCATCTTTTGATAGTCAATTAATTGAGCGGTTAAATTCAGAGAGTCAGGAAATCTTTTGTTCGATTGCTTCTGCGATCGCATTTATTCAAGGTCTTGGTGATGATTGGACTGAGGATAATATTCGTATTTGGGTTAAGGATAAATCTCATGCTAATCATCAGACGGCTGCGATGTTGCGGGCTGTTAGTAAAAACGTGCATTATGGGTCGATGAATTTGCAGGGTTTTAAGACGCTTCAGAAAACTATTAGGACTGGTAGTGGGATTAGTTTAACTGATAAAGAGGCGCAGTCGAGTCAATCTGGTTGGAAGAAAACTTATGCTGGTGTGGCTGCTTTTTGTCATAAGATTATCAAAGAGGCTAATTGCACTTTGCCGTCAGTGTTGGGGATTGAGGAAATTTTGGGGCGGACTAAGTTTGGATTGGGTTATGTGCGTTGTCTGACTGGACGTGGGGTGTTTCTTCCTTTGTATCCCCAAGAGTTTGGGGAAAACAAGTGTGTTTCTGTCAAGGGCCCGGATGCGACGGCAGCTTTCTGGACGATGGCAGAGGCTGATATTATGAAGATGGCTTTGGGTGAGATCATCGAGCGCTTAGATTGTCATCCTGAATATGGGGCGCATCTTGGTAATATGGCTCATGATGAGGTGGATGCGATCGCCAATTCCGATTATAGTCTTGAGGTCGCTACTATTATTCAGAGTTCGATGCGCCAGAGTATGAGGCAATTTATCCATTGTATTCCGGTGGATGAGGGGGAGAGCGCAGAAAGTTTGATTTGTGATTCTTGGGCTCAGAAATAAGAGAAAAGCTACCTGGCAATTGCTGGGTAGTTTTTTTCAATGCCATGAAAATATAATATTTAAAAGCCATAAAGTAATGACCTGAGCCCTGGTATATTTTCGCCAATATTCGCAAGATTTGAATTTCCTTGAAATGCCCACCAATAGCCTTAAAAATATCGAGAGATTTCCGCAAACACTCCAGTGCTTCTGAATACCGCTTAAGTTTAGCTAAACTTTCTCCTAAATTATATAAAACGATTCCTTGCCCAGCAATATCTCCAATCTCTAGTGCAATTTTTAACCGTTGTTGATAAAACTCAATTGCTTGCGGGTAGTCACCTAAGCAATAATAAGAGATTCCCAGATTTCCAAGTGCTTTTCCTTCTCCATTACGATCGCCGATTTCTCGTGTAATTGCTAGCCGTCGCTGTTGATATTCAATAGCTTGACAATGATTTCCTAAACAATCATAAACAGTTCCTAAATTGCCTAGTGCTATTCCCTCACCAGCACGATCACCGATTTTTTGTGTAATTTGTAACTGTTTTTCGTAAAATTTAATGGCTTCGGAGTAATTGCATAGTTCGTTATAAATACAACCTAAATTACCCAGCGCCGCAGATTCTAATTTGGGGTTACCAATTTTACGCGAAATTATTAAAGCTTTTTTAAAATATTCAGTAGCTTTGGCATATTTCCCTATACAAAAGTAACAAATTCCTAGATTGCCCATTGCTCTATTTTCTGTTTCAATGTCGCCATTGTTTTGGGCAACAATTAGGTCTCGACCATGATATTCAATTGCTTTTAAGTAATTGCTCAAATAATACTGTGCTATTCCTAAATTACATAGACAATCGCCTGCTAATTTTACGTTTCCAATTGCTTGTGCAATTTTCAAAGACTGCTGAGTATAGGTAATTACTTCTGAGTACTTACCCATAAAAATATAAGTAGCAGCAAGACTAATTAATACAGTGGCTTCAGCTTCTCTATCACTGATGTTCCGTGCCTCAGTTAGATTTTGTAAATGATAATTAATTGCTATATCGTAGTTGCCCAGAAAAATATAAGCGTTACCCAACCCTGTCAAATAAACAAGCTTTACACGAGGATCTGCTTGGCTTAAAAGCCTATTATAGAGATAAATTTGTTCTCTATAGTAGCCCCAAACAGCAAGTTGCGAATGCAACTCTTGATTGGGAATACTGTTAAGACGTATTCCAATGATTTTATTAGCTTGTTCTTGTGCATCTACTTCACACAGATGGTACGACGCTTCCAAATATCCGCGAACTTTTTCTAAATTTGAAGCAGCTATGGGTGGCTTGTACTTGTGAAGCCAGTTTTTTACCGCTCTATAGTGAGCACGTTCCCAAGGACGAATCTTAGTACTATCCTGTGCTGCCAAACTAGCTTCAACCTCAGCCAGTAGTTGTTTGCCATCAGCCGTTAAGCCAAATTCCTGAGTAAGGGATCGAGATTGAGGATTTGTATCTAATTCGGCAATGTCATTCGTCATGCGATCTGCGTCAGTTTGTCAAATCTTGTGCTGGTAAGTTGTGTTCCTCCTCAACCAGCATCTGCTTTTCATATATCCTCAGTTTAGCCCTAAGTTCGTGGCAATCTTGGCTCAGCGGAATGCCTAATTTGGTAGCGATCGCCAAAGCCTGGTCACAATACTCTCTTGCCTGTGCTGGTTGTTCCAACTTCTGATGCAACTCTGCTAGACTCCTAAGTACCATCGCCTCATTAGACCGCAAGCCAATTTTTCTGCTAATCTCTAAGGCTACCTGCAAATGTTCCAGCGCATCTGCATATCGCTCAAGTTGTAAGAGTACCGTCCCTAAGTTACCTAACATAGTGGCTTCCCCACGCTGGTTTTGCAGTTCCCGTGAAAGATCTAAGCTTAATTTGTAGAAGTTGGCTGCCTGCCCATATTCCCCCACACAAAAGGCTATATTACCCAAATTCCCTAGCGCAATTCTTTCTTCATCCCGGTCTTTAAGCTCCCAGGCGATTTCCAAACTCAGCTGGTGGCACTCAATTGCTTTTGGGTAGTTTTCTAGACCTATGTAAGCAGTACCGATCTGTCCAAGAATTTTACCCTCACTGCCACGATTTTGAATTGACTGGGCAATCTTCAATGCCCGTTTGTGGTATTCAACCGCTCTGCCATAGTCACCCAGATCGTCGTAGATCAGCCCTAGACCAGTAAGTGCTTGACTTTCGCCACGACGGTCTTGAATTTGCATGGTAAGCCCCAAACTCTGTTCGTAGCATTCAATGGCTTGAGGGTAATCTCCCAAGGCATAGTAGGCACTACCCAAACTACAGAGAGACACCCCCTGGCCTCGGCGATCGCCGATTTCCTTAGCAATAGACAGGCTGCGCTGATAACATTCAAGCGCTTTGACAGCATCTCCCAAAGCATTGTAAGCATTTCCTAAATTGCCCAGTGCGTTCCCTTCTCCGTATCGATCCTCCAATTTATGGGCAATCGCCAAATGTTGTTGATGGTATTCAATCGCTTTAGTAAACTGCCCTAGCGCAATGTAGGCATTGCCCAGGTTACCTAAAGCTTCCCCCTCTCCTCGACGATTTTGATTTGCTTGAGCGAGGGTTAAACTTTGTTGATGGCACTCAATCGCTTTGATGTAGTTTCCTAAACCGTAGTAAGCAAGTCCCAGATTGCCTAGAAATGCCTGAAAAGCGCGACTGTCCTCAATATCGCCTAGAATGGCCAAAGCTTGCTGCAAGAATTCAATTGCCTGAGCGTAATTTCCTAAGTAGTAGTGATTGAGCCCGATATTCCCCAAAGCATAGCCCTCCGATCGAACATCTTGGATTGCCCGGGCGACTTCAACGTGCTGTTGTTGCAGGTCGATAGCCTTAGCATAATTACCAAGGGCGCTATAGGAATTGGCTAAGCCATTTAGACAAATCGTGTCCCAACTTGGACTCACTTTAAATAACAGTCTGTTGTAAAGCGCTATCTGCTCTGAATAGTAGCCCCAAGTTTTGAGTTGGTTGTGGAACTCCTCGTTAGTAGGAGTATTGAGGTGAATTGCTAAAATTTTGCTAGCAGTTCCCCAAGCTTCTACTTCACATAGATGGTGAAAAGCTTCCAAATAACTCTTCACCTTCTCCCGATTAGTTGCTTGAGCCGGCGATTGGTATTTCGTCAGCCAGTTAATGGCAGCTCGATATTGGACTCGTTGCAGAGGCAGAATTTTAGATAATTTTAGAGAATCTGGCTTAATACCTAACTCTGCTAACACAGATTCTCCAGATGGTGTGAGGTCGGCTTGATAAGCCTCAGCGCGATCGTGCTGACTTAGAGCATCATAAGCACTTCTCAAGGTGGCGAGGGAATTTACCTCTAACGTCAGGTGATGAATTTTCCGTGCGATCGCTAAACTACGGCGCGAATATTCAATGGCTTTATGATGCTCTCCCAAATGCTGATAGGTACGTCCCAGGCTAGCTGAAGCTGACCCTTCCAGCCACAGATCTGAAATTTCCTGGGCAATGGTTAAACACTGATGATGGCATTCCAGCATTTGCTTATAGTTGCCATCATTAGTTTCTATTCTTTGATACACCCAACCTAGACTTAGTAGAGATAATGCTTCCAACCTGCGGTCTGGAATCGCTTTTGCTACGTTCAAGCTCTGTTGGTAGTAATCCGAGGAGCGATCGTAATTGTTTCGGGAGTAATAGAGGCTACCTAGTTTAATCAGCAATTGCGCTTCTGTTTGGCAATTTTGGATTTCTCGCGCTACAGCCAATTCCCATTGTAGGGACTCAAACTCTTGAGTGCTATCCTTTAATGTTTCTGTGTCGCTCTCAGCAGAATTACTCATTTTTCCAATTTAAATTTTTTCACTGAAAGACACCCTGCCAGTTCAAGTACATTATTAAATCTTATGTATTAATTATAACTAATTTTTCTACCCATTTGTCCTCTCTTTAGATAGTCTGCTCGTCATTAGCAGCGAGCAAGACCAAATCATCGCTATATAATATCAATTAATAATATATTCCACAATTCCACCATATTTCTATTAAATGAAATATTTGATTTTTAGCAATAGGCATCAAAGCCAACCTCTTATCAATACAACTTGCCAATTTTGGGATAATTTGCCTTTGAGATCGTCCAGATACGATGAATTTTAATAACTCCAAAATCAAGTTATCCCTAAGAAAAGGAACGTTAAATTCCACCCACAGCTTGCAAATAAATTCAGCAGCAACAAAAGCAATATAATCTGACGATATTCTTCTATCTGCAAGAACTTTTAAAACCGCAGTGTAACTTCGTTTAATTTCCAATTTAGCTTGCTTAGCTCCTTCCATCAGGATGTCTGCATCTACAACGGTGTAGTTATAACCCAATAGAATCAGTTGCAAAGTTGCGCTACGATGCACCGCTTCATCAACACCTTTTTGCTGTAGGCAATAATTTAAAATAACCTGAGTCCAAACTCCTGCAACTCCTGATTCTACACGAGCGTACCAGCGCAACACCTGATCATCAGAATATAGGATATGTCCTGGCTCTCCAGCAATTAGCACAGTATCGACAAAGGCTGTGCCTATAAGCTCGTTAAGTTGATTTCGTTTATCTTTACTAATATCAAGAGATCTCCAACAAGGGAGAATATAACAATTGTTTCTTACCCAACCAATAATTTGTTCAAAGTAAGCTCTTTGTTGAGAAACTTCATCGGAGCTAAACTTTTGTATAATTCGTTTTTCATTCACAATTCCATAAGTTGTAAAACCATCTATTCCCCATCCAAGAAATTTTTCAACCATTTGCTGAAGTAAATCGAGAGTTGATTGAGCCAGTCCTAATTTCCCTAAGACTCTAACTACATCATCTGCTATCCCTAACTGGTGGAGAGTCAGTAAAGATACAGGATCGACTACTACAAGTCCTCCTTTTTGAAGTAACGTAAGAGCATCTTCAAATTTTTCATAATTAAAGTATGACCAGGCATGGATGTAAGATTCAGGCTTACCAACCAAAATTTCCCAAAGTTCAATAGGATTCTTATTAAGGAGGATTGCGAAAGTACCAAAGGGAATTTTTCCTTCTTGATAATCAGAATCAAACTTATTAAAGTTATTCTTCTCCGATTGTAACATATTATCAAGGTTTTTTAGCCACTCTGGATCGATGCCTTCTGCTGTACTTTGAATGTAAGCTACTCGAAATCCTTGGATGTCTGGTAATGTTTCTAATAATCTAAAGCTTTGGTTGCTTGCTGCCAAATATTTATCTTGTATCGCAACTATTGTGAAAGCATTTTTACCAAAGCTATCTTCTACTATAATTACCTCATCTCCCAAGGTCTTACCCATTAGATATTGGTAAAGCGGCTGACTTTCATTAAGTTCATACTGAGCAAGTTCAGCATCTGGCCTATTATCAATAATATACCACTTCTGAATACCAAACTTATCTTTCAGGAGAACTCCACATCCATTCTCTACACTTTGTATTTCTGAAATATTTGGTTTAATTTTTCTTCCTTCCATGTAGGATATTACGTAAAAAGCATGAATTTTTCCCTGGTTGTAAAAACGCTTCCTTGTTTCATAAATAATCTCGAAAAAATAATTCATTCGCCCTCTAATCTTAAGAAATCGCGCCAGCATCATACAAGTATCAATGGATAAACACTCAATACTGGGATTTGAGTCAAGAAAGCGATCGAGTTCTTCCATATTTCCGGTTAAATAGTTAACTATTGCTAATCGCAATTGCATCACGATATCATTAGGGAAGCGACATAAGTAGTCCAAAGATACTTGGCGACTAGCATCAAGATTACCAATATTCTCATACAGAAATGCAGCCATTTCTGAGACATATTCTAAAGCACCATACTGAGCAAGCAGTTGCCGACAAATTTCTAGTGCGGCTCTATAATTACCTGCGTAGTAATAGGCGGAGAGTAATCTCCGTGTCAAGCAGGTATTTAATGTCTTATCAACAAATTGCTCATAAACTTCCGCAGCGTCACGGTAGTACTTCAAGCTATAAAGCAAATCTGCCAAAGTAATTTGCTCTGGATAAGAAGGATTAGCTAATAAGGATGCTTTGGCCTGCTCGATAAATTCCTGAACATTTTCTTCAGGGGCAGTACTTCGTTTGAATCGGATTCGTATGAATCGGATTCGTAAAATTTGATTAGCAACACTTTCTGGATGTTCGTTCATCAATTCTTGCATTATTTTATCAGCATTTCCGTACTCTCCTTGTTCCAGCTTTAGCTCAAACTTTAGTTGTTTAGCTTCTCTTTTAAATTCTTCGTGAACTTCATTATGTATAAATTTATCTAGCAAAATTTCTGCTTCTATAAATTGTTTTAATACTATCAAACAACTAACAGCTAGTAAGTTAGCTTCAGGAGTTTGTGGACATAAAAGGATTTTTTTAAGGTAATTATATGCTTCTAGTTCATTACCTTTTTCATGTGCTAGAAGGGCAAGTTGTTTTATACAATAAGGCTCATCAGGTTTCTCTTTTAAAGCGATTTCAAAATCGCGGATTGCTTCATCTTGCTTTCCTAGTAGTCTCAAAGCACTTCCTCTATTTATCAAGGCTATTAATCCTATAGGGGATAAATTATCAAAATTAGGGTAAGTTCCACCTAATACTTCAGTGAATAAATCTACAGCCTGTTGCAGATTGGTTTTATTTGCTTCGTCGATCTGTCCGGCAATAATAATAGAGAAATTCTTGGCGATAGGTTCTATTAAACTAATACCTAGAAAAACTTTGACGTTATTTAGGTTCACTTCACCTTGATTGATAGCTGCTTGAAACCATTCTTTAGCTTGGAAATATAGCTTCCGATCTAAAGCGGCTTGTCCCAAAGCAACCAGTACATCGGGATGACTGCGGTAAGCGAACGGAACTCTATCAAGAACTGCTTCGAGTGTATCTGTAGCTGAAGCCATCTGAACTCGGAGGGAATACGCGATCGTATTAGCTGGATTTTTCTGTAGGCTCAGCTGAATTAACTCCTCAGCTTGGATATATTCTCTCTGTAAGAAATAGCCCATTGCGGCAAGAGCAAGAGCTTTATCATCCTCCGGGTTGTGCTGTCTAGCTCCTAGAAAGGCGGCGGCAGCTTCAGGGATCTGCTCCAGCCCCAAATTAGCCATACCAATATTGGCAAGTAGGCGATACCTAACAAGAGAATCTGACTTATACCAAATTTCTGTTTTTAGATCTGTCAGATAAATTAAGGCTTCTTTAGATCGACCTTGCCGAAGCAGTTTGCAACCATACTCAATTCGGTTATGCCGCTCATCATTCAGATTAATAGAGGTGCTGGCATTAATTGACGGAATAAATCTTTGGATCGACGCTGTTACTAACTCTTCAATGTTTCCATAAGGCGTGGCTCCTGAAATTTGTTTAGCGTTATCCTCTACGAAGATATCTAATTTTGCCAGAATCTCAAAAGCAAATGCGCTTGCATGACGTGCCGCCATTTCTTGAGAACTAAAAGCATCTGCTTCAGTTCTATCGTCAATCAAGTCAGAAATTCCCCGAATCACGATCGCAGACACTTGCTGGTTCATGCGAACCGCCTTCAGCAAGCCATAGCCTTCCATTTCTACAGCAATTGCGTCGCTGTATTGCTTTCGGAGAAACTGAAAAACACTCGACCGGGTTGAAGCAAGCACTTTTTCCCCAGCTGCGATGGGCGCAACCGATACGCTAGGGATGCGATTGGGCAAATGCTGCACTCGTTGCAACCAATCACGCTTATGTGGACGTGCTTCCGCTCTAGCTCTCTGCACTAGGTTGTAAGAAGCAAGTTCCAGTTCGGGTCTAGGCAAAAACTCATCCTCTGCGTCGCCAGATTCATAACTATAAATTTTTGTTGCGGCAACTACATCACCCAACGCAAGATCTTTAATTCCTCCAGCTACACCCACAAACAGGAGAATTTTGGGTTTGAAGTAAGCGATAGCCCGCTCTGCTTCTGAGGATGCACTCGCATTTCCCGTACCGATTTCAGCAATTCCTACCTGCCACACTCTACCGTTAGCAGTAAAGTACCCTCGTTCGTAGATCGTTCCTTGAGGATGTGTTTCTTCTTGAACGTCGGTCAAATGTTCCCGAACAGCCTGATATTCTACGGAGAGTGCGGTAAGGATAACTGCGCGAGGCATGAACGAACCTTAGTACGATCTGTTATTTCCTTATTTTGGCAATTATCTAAGAAGATGCCCAGTTTTTCATTATTAGCTTTTTGAGCCATCAAGAATTATACCAAATCCGGGTTAGTTACCCATTGGCGTATCCTCTTCTTCTTTCGTGTTCTTCGTGTCTTACGCGCTACGTGCGCGCTACACGAAAGTGGTTCTATAAAAATCCCTAAACCGGGTAATCAACTGGGGTTTAATATTACTATAATTCATAAATGTTCGCGTTAATAGCGTTCCTGCCCACATTCTAGAGCCTAAATTGTCACGCTATGAATTTTAGTCAATTGACAATTTGGGACTAGGGACTGACCAAGAAAAAGTAGTATTTTAAATAGAGCTACCCCAAGTGTTTTAGGGATTCAAGCGGTATACCCAATTCACCGGTAATACTCAAAGCCTGTTGGCAATATTTAAAAACCAAATTTCTCTCACCTAACTTTTGATAAATCACTGTAAGATTTAACATAACATTAGCTTCGGTTAAACGTATACCAATTTCTCTAGAAATTTTCAGAGCTTGGTAAAGGTACTTTAATGCTTCTGAATAATCTTCAATCTTTAATGCTTGGTTGAATTCTACTTCCTTAACTTTTGCTATGGTAATTCCCAAATTACATAATGCCTCTGCTTCACCTGCGCGATTTTCGATTCGCCGCATAATAGTTAGATGTTGTTGATGGTATTCAATAGCTCGATCGTATTTTTTACAACCAGTGTAAGCTTGTGCCAAGCTTCCCAATGCTCTTCCTTCCGCAGAATGATCGGGGCTTTGGCGTGAAATTCTCAAGCTCTCCTTTTGGTACTTAATTGCTTTGCAGAATTTTTCTTGTTTGCAAAACACAAGTCCCAAGTTGTTAAGTGCAGCAGCTTGTCCTTGACGGTTGTCATTTTTCCACGCGATCGCTAAATCTTGTTCATAGCAATTAATAGCTTGAGTATAGTTACCTAAAGAAAAGTAAACAAGACCTAAACCATTTAAAATTGCTCCTTCCTGCTGATTATCGGGAAGTGTACGTGCAAGCTCTAACGCTTGTTGATAGCAATTAATCGCCTTTGTCAGATATCCCAAGGCATAATACACTTTACCCATACCATATAATAAAATGGTTTTATAGTAAGGCTCTAAGTTTTCTAAATAATCCAAAAATCCTTGATAAAATGCTGCTAATTCTCTATAATATCCCCAATTAAAAAGTTGGTTATGAAGCTGGTTATTTTCATAAGCACTAATATTAATAGTCACAACTTTTAAAGCTTGATTCCAAGCTGATATTTCAAAAAGATGGTGAAAGGTTTCCAAGTAACCTTTCACTTTTTCCAAGTTGGAAACATTGGGCTGAGGTTGGTATTTTATAAGCCAGCTGATTGCAGCCCTGTAATGAGACCGCTTCAAAGATGATTTGATATATCTTAGAGCTTGTGGCTCGATTCCGAGATATTCTAGAACGAATTCGTTAGAGGATTTAAGATATGCTGCTTCTAACTCTAGCCGTTTTTCCAAATTTAAACTATTAAGATTATCCATGTTATCAATAAAGTTTTTTATTGTTTATAATTAATACTGATGAGGCAAATCGACCAACCTCAGCAGCACTTCATCCATTGTAGAATGAGCGCCAATTTTTCGACAAATCTTTAGCGCTGTCTGCAAAGCATCACGAGCTTCTGAATACCGCTCCAGTTCTGTCAGTGTCGATCCCATATTACAGAGAGTGGTTGCTTGCAGGTGAAGGTCTTCGATTTCTTTGGAAATTGCGAGACTTTGCTGTTGGTAATCGAGCGCGTTAGTGTTGTCCCCGAGAGCGTAGTATGCAGCCCCCAAGTTTCCTAAAGCGATCGCTTCACCCTGAATATCTTGGAGTTTTTGCTTCAATAACAGGTTCTGTTGGTAGCATTCAACAGCTTTGGTATAGTTTTCTGAAGCGTAGTTAGCATCGCCCAGATTTGAGAGCGCATTAGCTTCGAGCAAGGAATCGTCAATTTCCTGGGCTATAGCTAAACTCTCTTCGTAACAATCGATTGCTTGAGTATATTCCTCGATCGCTTCGTAAGCTAGACCCAAGTTACATAAAACTTCTGCTTGTCCCTGGCGATCGCTAATTTCCCGTCTAATTGCCAAACTTTGTTCAAAGTAATTAATAGCAGCGGCATAGTCTTCCAGCGCATAGTAGGCTTCACCTAAATCTTCGAGATACTCTCCTTGTGCCTGAAGGTCATTGAGTTCCCGTGAAATCGCCAAAGTCTGCTGAAAACACTCGATCGCCAGAACGAATTCATCTAACTCTGCATATAATGTTCCCAGATAGGCTAAAGCAGCTTCCTCACCAGGACGGTCTTGAACTTGCTCGGCAATTTTTAAACTTTGTTGATAACATTCGATAGCACTGTGATAGTTTTCTGTAGTTGAGTACAGGTTTCCAATACTTCTAAGGGCTCGGCTTTCCCAAAATTGGTCTTGGACTTGTCGCGCCATTTTGAGACTATCTTGATAACAGGTAATCGCTCGATCGTAGTCTCCTTGTTGATGGTAAGCACTCCCCAGAGCTTCCAGATTGCTTTCCTGACCCCGACGAGAACCGATTTCTTTAGCAATCGTTAGGCTTTCTTCTAAATACTGAACTGCTTGGGAATACTGTTCTAAAAGTATATGAACATTACCCAAACTTCCCAAAGCTACTTCTTCATCTTGACGAGCGCCGATTTGTCGCGCGAGCGCTAAACTCCTGTGATAATGCTCAATGGCTTTATTTGGCTTCTTAAGGAGTAAATATAGCCGTCCTAAACTTTCCAAAGCTTGACATTCTTGTTGGATATCGCCAACTTCTTGGGCTAGATTCAATGCTTGTTCAAAACAGCTTCTCGCTTGCGTATAGTTTACCAAATCGAAGTAAGCTTCTCCCAAATTTTTCAAGCATCCTGCCTCTTGTTGGCGATTTGCTATTTGTTGAGCGATGGCTAGGCTGCGTTGGTGATAATCTATAGCTTTACCTGAGTTACCCTTACCTCGATAAGCTAGTCCTAGATTTGCTAAACACTGACTTTCTATCAATGAATCACCAATCTGTTGAGCGATGGCTAAACTCCGATCGTAGTATTCGATTGCTTTATCTAAATCCCCAAAGGTAAGATAAGAGTTACCGAAATTATTGAAAATGATAGCGTCTATTCGAGAATTGAGCTTGTGAAGAATTCGCTTGTATAATTCAAGCGGTTCTCGATAGTATCCCCAGGTATAAAGTTGATTGTGTAGTTGCTCTTTTGTGGGTGTACTGAGATGAATAAATAGAAGTTGGCTAACTTTTTCCCAAGCTTCTATTTCGCAGAGGTGGTGAAAGGCTTCTATGCAACTTTTTACTTGTTCTAGATTAGTAGTAGACAGCAGAGGTTTATATTTTGTGAGCCAGTTAATTACTGCTCGATAATGGGTACGTTTAGTAGGTGGCTTGATAGATTTCAGGGTAGAGGGGTCGATGGCAAGCGCCACCAGAACTGACTCACCGGGGGGTATGATGTCAACCTTCTGGATAATCTCTTGCTCTCCATTAACAAACTTATTAAGGCTACTCATAAGTGTACTTTACTTCTTTTTTTAACTCCGTACAGTCTTGTTGTAAAGGTATGCCTAACTCTGCAACAATAGATAGAGCGCGATTGAAATCGGAAACAGCGAAATCCAATTCGCCCATTTGATAAAAAAGCTCTGCTAGATTGTAACGAACCAGCGTCTCCCTAAGAACCTCGCAAATTTCTCTAAAGATTTCCGGTGCTACACGCAAGCATTCCCAAGCTTTTGTCAATCAAGTCTCAAAAAGTAATTGCCTTAACCCTACTACTGCCTGTTCACCGCCCTCTTCTTGCTTAATGACTTGTAGTTGCTCCTCTATTATCTCGGCATACTCCTCTATGCCAATTTCCAGTGCTATTTTACTGAGAGTCATCATGGCTGTTTCCATTTCAGGGGATTGTATACAGGCAAAAATATACAAACTTCGCATTCCTAATAATGCTGCTAAATCGAACTGTTTGAGCAAGCGATAAGCATCGCTTAAATTATGTATTGCTGCTGCCGCCGCCCATTTATCGCCAATTCCGGCAGCAATTCCTAAGCTTTGTTTGTGGTATTCAATCGCCATCTCGTATTGCGCTAAACAACTATAAGTATTGCCTAAATTACTTAAGGCGTATGACTCACCTTGTCTATCGCCTATTTTCCTGGCGATCGCTAATCCTCGCTCGTAATATTGAATGGCTATCTCGTATTGTCCGGTAGAATTACAAACTACGCCTAAATTTCCCAATGCGGCCTTTTCTCCTTCCAAATATCCTATTTCGCGGGAAAGTTCTAGCTGCTGCCGATATAAATCCCTGGCTAACGAGTGGTTTTGCAAAGCGAAATAGACATTGCCCAAACTGCCTAGCGTACTCGCTTCATCTCTTTTGTTTCCCAATTCTCTGGCAATTGATAAGCTACCTTGCATATTTTCAGCAGCTTTCTGGTATTCTTTTAAGAAGTAGTAAACAATTCCCAAATTTTCCAAAGCATTAGCTATTCCTTTGCGATCGCCAATATTATGGACGATTTCTAACTGTTGTCGATGATACTCAATAGCTTGGTCGTAATCTCCTTGTAGTCGTTGGAGAACACCAAGGTTTCCTAGTAGTTTGCCTTGACCTTTTTGATTAGATATAGTGGTGGAAATAGCCAAGGCTTGTTGGTAAAGATTCATAGCTACTTGGTATTGTCCCAAAGAACCATAAATATTGCCGAGATTAGTCAGGGCAATTTCTTGAGATTGCGGATCGGGTGCGCTCGCCAACTGTTGTTGATGGCACTCAATAGCTTTCTGATAGTTGCCTAGAGCACGATGTGCTAGACCTACACTATTCAAACAAATATCATCAACTTCATTATTAACTTTTCCTATAAGTTTGCCGCACAAATCTATTTGTTCTCGGTAGTAGCCAAAATCACCGAGTTGATTGTGCAGTGCTTCCTCTAAATAAATATCTTCATAACTATTTAGGGGAACCGTCGAAGTTGTAACAGGTACTCCTCTCCTAATTAAGTTAGCAGCTTTTTCCCAGGCATCAACGGCGCACAGGTGGTGAAGTGCTTCTAGACACCCGCGTAATTGTTCTAATATAGGTGAATCTGGCTGAGGTTTGTATTTGGTCAGCCAGTTGATGACCGCTCTGTATTGAGTGCGTTTCCATTTGGGGGTAATAATTTTTAAAGTAGCTTGTTCAATGCCAAGTTCAGCTAAAACTGACTCACCAGATGGTATTAGTCTATCCATTTTTTAGCACAAAATGAGAAGTTGTCTTTTAAATTAATCATGGAGAAGTTCCAGTTTTTGTTTTAATTCTATACACTCTTTTTGTAGAGGGATGTCTAATTTTGTGGCAATAGATAAGGCGCGATCGCAATATTCAAGAGCCAGATTGGGATTACCTAATTTCAGGCAAAGTTTCGTCAAGGTACAGAGAATAAAAGCCTCATCTACACAACTATCAATTTTTTGACAAATTGTTAATCCTTCCTGTAAATATTTCAGAGCTTCTGAAAATTTTCCCTCACTTGCAAGCAACATCCCCAATGTACTCAAAGCATTCGCCTCTAATTGCGAAGATCCAATTTTTTTTGCTACAGCCAAGCTCAGTTTCAGGTGCTTGATTGCTTTGTCATATTCTCCTAGTAAAGAGTAGGCATACCCTACATTTCTTAGAGCAGTTGCTTCCCCTAATAAGTCTTTCATTTTTTGCGCCAAATCTAAACGATATTCATGGTATTTGACAGCTTGCTCGTATTTTCCAATAGAACCATAAACATTACCCAGATTTCCGCATATCTGCGACTCTAATCGGCGATCGCTAATTTTTCGCGCTATAACTAATGCTTGTTCATAACATTCAATTGCTTTGTCGTAATGTCCCTGTACCCTATAAAGACAACCCAAATTTTCTAGCGTTATCCCCTCAGTCTGAGTATCGTTTATATTTTGTGCCAATATTAATGCTTGCTGATAGTAATTACTTGCTTGCTTGAACTCTCCTAAACGATAGGAAATGTTTCCTAATACTCCTAGAGCTTTGCTCTCTCCCAAATGATCTGAAATTACCTGCGCGATATCCATAGCTTGTTTTTGGTAACTAATTACCTTTTGATAATCTGCTTGAGAGTCATAGACATTTGCCAGATTTATAAAAACTGCCATTTTGCCTTGATCGTTTTGAATCTCCTGCATAACTTTTAAGCTTTGCTCTAGGTAACTAATCGCTGCTTCATAATCTCCTAAAGAATAGTATGAAGTTCCTAGTCCATTCAAAATAAAAGCATTTAATCTTGGCAACAGTTTATCTAAAATCTTCTTGTATATGTTAACCCTTTCTTGATTATAACCCCAAGTGTAGAGTTGGTTGTGTAATTCCTCTTTCATAGGAGTAATCAGGTCAGTTGAAAGAATTTGCCAAGCTTTATCCCAATCTTCCACCTCACAAAGATGATAAAATGCTTCTATTAAGCCTCTTACTTTCTCAAAATTAGAAACATCTATAGCAGGCTTATATCTTGTTATCCAGTTCACAACAGCTTTGTATTGACTACGTTTGCTATAGGGTTTAATAGACTTTAGTTTAGTAGGCTCAATACCCAGATCGGAAAGAATTGCCTCACCAGAGGGTATAATATTAGCATTCTCTGGCTCCAGTTGGTTTTTAATGTTTAGTTCAGCAAAATAACTCATTATCTTCAACCAGTTTTTTATAACCAAATGAGAAGTTGTTTGGCAAAATACTTCTCACTGCTCTCCAATTGTTGTTTCAATTTAATACAGGCTTTTTGAATAGGAATTTCTAACTCTGTAGCAATGGATAGGGCAAAATTACAATACTCCAGATCTAAATTGCGATCGCCTAACTTATCATGAAGTATTGCTAAATTACCTTCCCCTCGACGATTACCTATCTCCCGTGCAATGACCAAATCCTGTTGATATAAATTCATCGCACGGGTATAGTCTCCCAGGGACGAATAGGCATTGCCCAGATTCCCCAGCGCATTCCCCTCGCCTTTTCGATACCCTTTCTCTCGTGCAATCGCTAAACATTCCTGATGAAACTCAATCGCACGGGTATAGTCTCCTAAAAATTGGTGGGCATTCCCCAAACCTCCTAGACAAGTAGCATCCCATTCGGAGTTTAATTTGCGCAAAACTTGGCTGTATAAATCAATCTGTTCCCGATAATAACCCCAAGTTTGTAGTTGATTATGCAATTTTTCATTAGTGGGGGTATTGAGGATAACTGAAAGTAGGCAGCCTGCTTCTTTCCAAGCTTCTACTTCACAAAGATGGTAAAATGCTTCCACTAAACTCTTAACTTTTTTAAGGTTAGTAACATCAAATAAGGGTTGATATTTCATTAACCAGTTGACTACAGTCCTATATTTGTTGCGTTTCCAAGGTGGTTTGATAGTTTTGATAGCAGTTGGATTGATACCCAACTGTACCAGTATTGATTCACCGGAGGGGGTGATGCGAAAGTTATCTAAAGTTTTCTGGTTTTGCTTTTCTAACTCACTCTGTCTATTCATTTATTTTATCCCATCATTGTTAAGATTTTATGACAATCTATATCTGGAATTTAAAGTTTTTTTATTCCATTGAGTACCGTTTTTTGAGACAATACATAATGGACTAAATCGGCAGCAGCGGCAGCAGCTAAGGGCTGATGCTTTTTATGTTTTTTTCCATCTCCCCAGTCGCAGATAGACTTGATTAAAATCCATGCTGTACCTACCCGCCCTGATGCTGCACAAAGCCCCGCCCCTTCCATTTCTCCTCCCACTGCTTGTGGAAACTGCTTAAATAGGCTAGCTTTAAAAACTGGATCGTCAATTAACTTTTCCCCTGATAAAATAGGACCAATAATAATCTTGGAGTATGAACGATCGGGGCGATCAAATTTCCAATTTTGAACGTTTTCAAAACGATTCAGTAATGTTGTGTTACTTGGTGAAATGCTACCGCGATATATGATTCCTCCTTCCCCAATACGTTGCTGTTCATAGGAAATAATCTGAGAAGCAACCAGTACATCTCCTATCCTTTGATTGGCTGGACTTTTACCAAAAGCAATTCCGACCATAATGATTGCTTTTGGACTCCAAAAACGTTGAGCTTGTTCAGTTGCTAGGATAACTGACCCCTCATTAATGGCTCCCATCCGACACTTAGTAAGAACCGTATTGAAAGCGCCGAATTTTCCCAGATAGTAAGTTTCCGGGCCAGAGTACACCAGTAAAATTTTTGTCCTTTTGGGATAAGGTTTTAGGTGACGTGCTACTGCTTTTAATTCCACATCGGTTGCGGTAATTAGTACAACATCAATTTCTTGTTTTAATGCTTGAAGTTCCTCTTCTAGTATCTCTTCGGTTTCAGGAAAACCAGGTGCATACCAAGCTTGTTGCTCAATCTGATATTTATATCCATCTTCTGGAGGAATGAATGAGTCAGGTACATTTTCGTTACCCTTAGTTGCTGAAGTAGGCAATGCTAAATTTTCTTCTTGATTATTAAGCATTAAATTTTCCATTTTTGATTCAGCAATCTGAAGTATTTTGGTAAATATTTTTATATCTTCATCAGCTAAATTATATTTTTGCTGCTTAATTATATACTCTATCAACGCCAGCATTGGATGCTTATATATTTGCTGATTGGGAATTTTATAATTTTTAAATTTTGCTGTCAATATAGTGACAAATTCAGAAATATTTAAGTTAAAATCTAAATTAGAAATAAAGTAAGCATCAATACCAGATAATTGAAGAAGGCTTCGCCTGCCAGCGATAGTATCAATTTGCATCAATAAATTTTGCAAAGCAGACTCTAGCTGAAGAACATCATTGATTTCTAAGTCTGAGAACAATTGAGTAGTCATGAGTTTATCCTGATATTTGTTAATCTATCCCTAAGCTGCTGACACTCATTGGCTAGCGGTATGCCTAACTCTGTAGCAATGGCTAAAGCCTGATCGCTAAATTCAATGGCTGTATCAAGATGACCTAAATGCTGATGCACTTCTGCCAAATTCTTCAACGCTTCCGCTTCGTTAGCACGGCTGCCAATTTGTCGAAAAATGTTTAGAGATGTCTGCAAATATTCCAAAGCTGTTGAATAATCAGCACATTGTATTAGAGTATTGCCTAAATTACACAACACCCACCCTTGGGAGAAAACATCCTCAATTTTTCTTGCAATTCCTAATTGATGCTGATAGTAGTTAATTGCTGTTTCATAATTACCAAGAAATTGGTAAGCAAGTCCCAGATTCCCTAATGCTTGTGCTTCTCCTTGGCGATCGCCAATTTCTCTTGCAATTATTAAACTCCGCTGCAAATATTCAATAGCTTTTTCATAGTCTGCAATATTTACATATACACCTCCCAGATTTGTAAGTGCTTGTTCTTCTCCTATGCGATCACCAATCTCCTGTGCTATTACCAAACTCTGTCCATGAAAGTCAATTGCTCTAAGATAATCTCCTAGACTCTGATAAACTTTACCTAAATTTACGAGTGCATTCTCTTCTCCTAAAAGGGCTTGAATTTCCCGCGCATTAGTCAAACTTTGTTCTAGATACTCGATTGCTCTGCGATAGTCACCAAAAATATAATAACTATTGCCTAAAGTGTTTAACAAATTAATATCAAAGCTACTATTGAGTTTGCCTATTAGTCCACTACATACTTGTACCTGTTCACGATAGTAGCCCCAAATTCCCAGTTGTTTATATAATTCTTCTTTAGTCGGAGTATTGAGGCGAGTCAAAAGTATTTTGCTTGCGGCTTCCCAATTCTCTAAATTGCAAAGATGGTAAAATGCTTCCAAGTATCCTCGAATTTTTTCTAGGTTGGAAGCATCGGGTTTTGGGTGATAATTTGTCAGCCAATTCACTACAGCTCGATAATGCATCCGTTGATACCGTGGAATTATTCGTTTTATATCATTTACATCTGTACCGAGTTTCGCAAGCACCAACTCGCCATCCGGTGTTAGATTTGTTTCTCCATCCTCATCTAGCTTTCTTAGGTGTTCAAGCGCAACACTTCGGATTAAATTGTGTTGCCTTAACAAGCATTGGTTGTTTTCAATAACTTCTTCGACTAAAAAGCGATCGCGCAACGCATCCAGTAACACCTGCGGTTCCTCTTCATTCCGCTCCCAATCCTCCAAATGTGACAACCAAAAATCCTCTGGCACTGGAGAGCGATATACGGAGGCTTCGCAAAGTAATATATAGGCATAGCGAACGTTTTTTTTCAACCGCTCAAAAGTCTTTTCTAGTCTGACTCGTACATTTCTTCGTAACTGGCGCGTATACCGATGCAGGTTAAACTTATCATCTGCTGATGCTGTTATTCCCTTAGTCTTAGCTTCCTCAATTGCCTTCTCAACCTCTTCTACTTCACGTCCGTACTGGTTCCAGTAGGCTACAACATTACCATTAAAAGGTTGATTCCGAATTTCTCCAGCTATTACTCGCAATGCCAATGGATAACCCTCGTAGGCAGAACCAATCCGCTCTAGATAAGCTCTACCTGGTGAATTTATACTAATTTCTAGCCCAGTTTTCTCAAACAATACTAACTGTTCTGGTTTTTCTAATCCACTTAAGGGTTGGCAATACCAAAAGTTTTGATATTTTGTTCCCATTGTTGGTATCTGCGCTGGTAAATCTTGCGAAGTTAGAATGATGCAGCTTTGGCAAATATCCGCTGCTAGCAAGCTTTGAAAAAATCGCACCCACCACTCATCTTGGAAATCACTCCATCCTTCCTCTTCATTACCCTGCAAAATATTCTCTAAAGAATCAATCTGCACCAAATAGCGATTTTCTTGAAGATGTCTCACCAACCGATGCAGTAATCGCTGAGTATCTTTACGGTCTTCCGGTGTAATCAGTTCTCCCCACTTCTCCAGCCACCTTGCTGCTACACTAGCAAAATCAGAGGTTTGCTCCTCGTTATCAAAATTCTCTTGGTGAAATTTCGTCCAATCATCATCAAACCAGTGTGATAACTCTACAGCTAATCTTTCCCCTAATGCCGTTTTACCAATACCTATCATTCCCACAAGTATGAGTAAGCGACATGACTCTTGAACTCGACGGCTCAACTCCTGAATAACACTTTCCCGACCAACCCAGACATCATCATAAGCCAAAAAGTTGGGAGAAGCGGGCTGAGTAGAATATTGACTGTTGGGAGTTGTATTATTGACCTCGTTTATATCCAGCTTCGCCAACACCTCAAAAGCAAACGCACTGGCATTGCGGGCGGCAATTTCCTGGGCGGCAATTTCCTGAGAGCCAGCCTTATATGCCTCACTCTTGCCATCAATTAGCTCAGAAATGCCACGAACAATTAGTGTAGATACCTGCTGGTTTGCATGAGCCACTTGCAGTAAACCTCGCCCCTCTATTTCTACTGCGATCACATCACCATAGTTTGACCGAAGAAACTTAAAAACGCTGGATTTGCTGGAGGCAAACACTTTTTCTCCTGCGGCAATAGGTGCAACAAAAACACGGGGAGCGTTATTTGTGCCTAATTTAAATCTTTGCAGCCAGTCTGTTTTCTTTGCTTCAGCCCTAGCTCGCTGTATTAAGTTGTATGTAGATAGCCCGATATCTGGCCTGAGTTGAAATTTCTGTTCTGCCTTACCAGATTCATAATTGTATACCTTTGTTGCAGCTACTACATCGCCAAGGATTACATCTTTAATGCCTCCAGCAACTCCTACGAAAAGTATGACACTGGGGTTGAAGTAGGCGATCGCCCGTTCTGCTTCCAATGCTGCTCCTGCGTTACCCGCTCCAATCTCAACAATTCCCACTTCCCAGGTTTTACCGTTGGCGATAAATTTCCCGCGCTCATAAACTGTTCCTTGGGGATGGGTTTCCTCTTTGAGGTCAACCAGATGACTGCAAACAGCTATGTATTCTACGGGAATATCAGTGAGTACAACTGCACATCCCATTTTAACTGGAGTTACTTCTAGATTTCTTAGCAAATGGTGAATTACAGGAGAAAGCATCATTAACTCCCCTTCTCCTGTTTCACTTTGTCTTGCTTGTGCTGTGATTGTTGCTTTTAAATCTTCCTTTTCACCATAAAGTATCTGTGCCAAAGCACGTGAGGAATTTACCAAGTATTGCCGCTCAGACCACAAATCAATGCTAGTGCGTTCTAACGGTTCAGCTAAAATTTCCACTATTTGAGGAATTTCTAGTTTACTAGGTGAACGCAACACAGGGTTTTCTTCTGGTAAACTTTCCTCTAAAAAATCTGTTAATTCCTCAACTACTTGATCAGGATTAAGATAAGCTTGGGCAATCCACTTTTGAGTACGAATTTGTTCCGGGCTATGTTTCCAGTCAGGCTGGTTTTGCAAATAAATTCTTAAAAAATTTGCTACCTCAAATGGTCGTCTCCAACCAAACCGATTTTCCAGTTCAACTAGCAAAACTTCGCGCACACAGGGTTCTAATTCAAAAACTCCCTCATACCGAGGACGGCACAGGGATGAGAGGAGAAAATCACTTTCAGCAATCCAAGGTAAATTTTCACCATCAAGAAAATTAATATGAATTAAATTGACCAACTCTGGAGTCAGAAATAAAGGTAGGGCCGCGTGACAAGCTAGCGATAAGTGCTTCATGCCAAAGCGTCGCTCAAAAGCTACTACTTCCCGAACAGCAAATTCGGGAGGTAGCCATTGCCTTCTAATAACTGCTTCCAAAGTTTTAATCATCTAACCCAACTCCCGGTGGAAATGGATGTCCCTGCAAAATTTTAACTGTATCGTTTAAGCCTTCTCTGTCCAAGGGAAACATCGGCACTAGATGGGCAATATCCTCAGCCGTAGTGACTCTCCACCGGGCAGCTGGCACGGGATTTAACCAAGCATATAAATAAGTATAAGCACTCAAAATTTTCAAAAAAGCTTTGGTGTCTGCTAATCGCCGTCCATCGTAAGAACCCCGCGCCGCTCCAGCATCGCTGAAAATCAGTACACTATTACTCTTGGCTTGGTCAGACAAAACTTCTTCAATAGAAACAGGAACAGTTAGGTTAGGTTGCTCGAAAAGAAAGCCCTCTGGACAGTCGTGAAAGTAGTAAGTTCTTGTTTTTCCTAAAAGCCCCCCTTTTTCCATGCTTTCTTGCAATGCGGATATTAGCAGTGTAAAGGGAGCCATTGAACCTTCACAGTCTATTAACAATACAAGTTTAACTTGGTTGCGACGGCGAGGCTGTAAGACAGGACTTCGGAAAAATCCGGTTACGCAGATATCCTTGATTGTACCATCTACATCCAAATCTTCTGGAATACCTTCTCGCCGCAGACGGCGTAAATGTCGCCAAATACCAGCCATCTCTCGCATACTAATAGGTAAACGAGGCGTGAGATGGTATTTAATTTCTGGCTGAATAGATTCAGTTTTCTCTAACGATATCTGACGAGGAGATGAGAAAGGAATAGCTATTTGCCGATTGTATTTTTGAGGCCCTGTCCTGGATTCCTCTTTCTCAGGATTACCAAAACGTTTTTGGCTGGTTGAACCTGGCGATGAATCATTAGAGTCAAACGGGAACTTATTCCTATCAAAATTAGAGGTTATTGATTTAGTTTTAATGGTTGCCTCCAGCCGAGGTTTAACCCAATGAGCGAAGGCTGTATCAAATATTTCTTGGTCTTCTTTTGATTTAGCCCACAGCAAACGTAAAAAGCGTTTCAATCTCTCAACATCTTCTAATCCTACGCCTTCGCGAACAGCTTTAGTTGCCAGCAAATAGTCTGATATCCCTAGAGGTATACCCTGCTTACGTAAATCGTTGAACAATAGCAACAGAAATGACTCAAATTCTATCATGTTATTCTTTTACTTTAATCCCTTTAGTTTATCTAAAGCATTGAGATCGTTTTGAGTTTTAACTAGAGTGTCGAAATAAGGTAGTTCACTCAAATCCATTTCAGCTAATTTTTTAGGTGTTAATTTATTTGTTAGCTCGTCTCGCTCCAAAAGTCGCAACCAGTTGATAAACTCGCTAGTGCTGGGTTTCTTACGCCAGGGGAAACTTTTTTGTTGGCGCAGTTTCCAAAACTTTTTTAATGCTTCTTCAAACAGAGGCGAAATTTGTTTTTGGAAATGGCTTTGAACAATATTAATAAGTTCTTCTTCTTGAGGAAAATCAATGTAATAAAAAAGACATCGCCGCAAAAAGGCTTGAGGTAATTCTTTTTCTCGATTGCTTGTAACGATAATTAAAGGTAAAAAATCTCTTCTTTTTTCAGATGTTTTCCCTTGAAGAGCATCAAATTTCCAGCCTTTGACTTCATCAACCTCAAACTGTAATTTATCTAGCACTAAAAGCAAGTCATTAGGGAAATCTATATCAGCTTTATCGATTTCATCAATTAATACTACCGACGGAATATTCTTTTGTGAAAGTTCAATCGCTTCACCTAGTTTACCTAATTCTACATATTCTCGACGAGTCAGTATTTTATCTTGACTGTCAGACATCCTTTTCTCTTGAAGGTCATATAATCGCTGCACTGCATCGTAAGTATAAAGTAAATCTTGTGCGCGGCTGGTAGAACGAATATAGCATTCTTTTAACGGATAACCAAGTTCATAAGCTACTGCATAAGCAAGCCGAGTTTTGCCACAACCTGGTTCCCCTTCTAGCAGTAGCGGACGACGAAGATAGAGAGCATCATTAACTGCTTCAACTAATCTTGGGGGAGCTATGTAAGGTTCTGCAACTAATTGTAAATCTTTGATTGGTTCATTTGTTTCCCAACTTTTAAGCAGCTTATAGTGACACTTGCCATCGCCTATATATACTCGGTTTTTTAATTCATTCATAATTTAATATCCTTTAACTTTGCTTTCCACATATTATGACGGAATCTATTTTTAGGATTAATGTATTTAGCTATAAGCTGTATATACACATTATTAATTACATATTTAAATTCCCCCTTTGTAATTCAGAAATAATATACTGCAATTCTTGATAAGTTCCAATTAAGTGTCCGTGCTGACTTTGCAATCTTAAGAGGTATTGCTCGATAACATAATCTTCTAGCTCTAATTGTTTGAGACGACCTCGAAACCACTGTAATAGACTGGTAGTTTCAAACTCTTTGGGAATAGTTAGACTTGTCAAACCATTTACAGGGTGTTCAAATCCAACATTAGCAAAAATAATTACAAAACAACGACTCTTATTGCTTATAAAAGGATGAACTTCTCTTCTAGTTTTTTGACAAAAATTAATAGCAACAGATTCCATGTCTTGTCTAATTTTTTCTGGAATATCATATAACCAGATAACTAATACAATATCCAGGCAAATTTCTGGTAAAAACAGATCTACAATATTTTGACATTCGTTGTAAATTTTAAGTTTAGATTCTATAACCTGTCCTCCTGTTAATATATCAGTTGCATAGAGGCGAACATCAATTTTTCTGTAAGGTCGCTCAGTCTTATATTTTAGCTCCCGCAATATGCGCTCTATTATATAGTCTTTAAGAATCGTATCATGACCGCTGATGGCAAAAGCAAATATTCCCTCATAACCTACTCGCTGCGTAAACTCAGGCGCTAAAGATTCTAAATCATAACCAACTATAATTTCTTTATCAATTTTTGCAGGTTCTGATATAAGTAGTTGTTGTGGTTGCTCTTTTCTAGCCTTAGCCAATAAATCTTTGTAACCTTTTCGCCTCGATTGATATTCTGAATTTTCTATTATATGGCTGTATTTAGTAGTTAGTTTCGTGATGAATGCCTGTTCATTATGTGCTAATTTAAACTTAAAATATTCCAAAAATATAATTAAGTTTACTTTTTTATCTGAACCCTTGTAGCTGTACGTATTTCCTGCTCGATCCAAGAATACTTCTACCAATTCTTTTGGCGGTAAATTATAGTTTAAATTTAACCCATCGTTGATATTACAATTAGACATAAGAGACTGTAAATATTGAATACTCCGACCCGTAAAATGTTCTTCCAGAATTACTCGTAACTGTTCTATTTCATCAAATTGAAGACATATCATTTAAAAGCATTACCAACCTTTATGTCTGCTTTGGGTAAATTTATGGTCAAATTTAAGTAGCATTAAGTAGTTAGCCCGTTACTTGAAAGCTTTTGGTTAAGCTGTTGTTCTTTAACTTATAACTCACTTAGTTCACGCATCATCTTCGTCGAGTTGTTTTAGGCGTTCAAGGGACACGCTTCGGATTAAATTGTGTTGCCTTAACAAGCATTGGTTGTTTTCAACAACTTCTTCGACTAAAAAGCGATCGCGCAATGCATCCAACGCTACCTGCTGTTCATCTTCATCCCGATCCCAATCCTCCAGATGCGAGAGCCAAAAATCCTCCGGTACTGGACAGCGATACACCGAAGCTTCGCACAGCAATATATAGCCATAACGAACATCTTTTTGCAACCGATTAAAAGTCTTTTCTAGTCTAACTCGCACATTCCTTCGTAAGTTGCGCGTGTATCGATGCAGGTTAAACTTATCATCCGCTGATGCTGCTATTCCCTTAGTCTTCGCTTCCTCAATTGCCTTCTCAACCTCTTCTACTTCACGTCCGTACTGATTCCAGTAAGCCAGAACATTACCATCAAAAGGTTGATTCCTAATTTCCCCAGCAATCACCCGCAACGCTAAAGGGTGTCCCTCATAAGCACGTCCGATCCGTTCTAAATAAGGCTTACCTGTTGACTCTGTACCAACATCTAATCCTGTTTTATCGAACAATGCTAACCTTTCTGGTTCTTCCAGACCGCTCAGAGGTTGGCAATACCAAAAATTTTGATACCTCGTTCCTATTGTTGGGATTTGAGCGGGTAAATCTTGCGAAGTTAGGATGATACAGCTTGCACAAGAATCTGCTGCTAGCAAACTTTCAAAAAATCGTACCCACCACTCATCTTTGAAATCACTCCATCCCTCTTCTTCATTCCCCTGTAGAATGTTCTCTAAAGAATCAAGTTGAACCAAATAGCGATTCTCTTTTAAATGTCTCACCAACCGATATAGCAGGCGCTGAGTATCTTTGCGGTCTTCCGGCGTAATCAGTTCGCCCCACTTCTCCAACCACCTCGCCGCCACACTAGCAAAATCATTAGATTGCTGTTCGTCCTCAAAATTCTCTTCGTGAAACTTACTCCAGTCTCCCTCAAACCAGTCTGATAACTCGACTGCCAATCTTTCCCCTAAAGCCGTTTTCCCAATCCCTGTAATCCCCACAAGTATTAATAATCGACAGGACGATCGAATTCGAGGACTCAAATCCTGAATCAGACTTTCCCGACCAACCCAAGTATCATCAAGCGCAAAGAAGTTGAGTGGGCGAGAATTAGAGGCTGGTGAATCATCTGAAATATCTGGAAAAACCTGTTTGCGATCGCGCGGGGCTAAAGTTTGTAATTTACCCAGATCCGGTTTGCGGGTTCTAGGTTGATTGGTCAGACGGCGGTAAAGCAGTTCATAGCCATCTGTGCTATTCAGCCTATAGGTAGTTGCAGCGCGTAAAGGACTAGGAATAAAGTCAGTGTCCTGGGGAGTAAAAGTGACAGGGATGAACTTTGAGTTTTTCCCTTGAGCATCGTAGAGTTCTTGAATAATTACCCCACCCTCCCAGGTTGCGCCCTTACCCTTTCCCACTTCTTCATGGCCCCGAAATCGCAGATCGTACTGTTCCGTACAGACAACTAGCACAAAATCTGCCACCTCAACCTGGTTCAGCATCCAGCGCTGCCATCCTTCAGCAGGAGAATCTTCATATTGGTCAATATTGCAGTCAATGCCATCCTCGCGAAAGCGATCGGCAAGTTCCAAAATCCGATCCTTATGTTCTTGGGAGTCATGACTGTAGCTTATAAAAACTTTTGGAGGTCTAGAGTCAGGGTTCATGGTTTGAGCAGATTTAGGTAAAAGGAGCGGCAGAGTGAGAGTGGATTGTTGGGAAGATGCCTTAGCCGTCTCCTCAATCTGAAGCTTAGTCAAAATCTCAAAAGCAAACGCACTGGCATTGCGAGCAGCCATTTCTTGAGAACCACCCGCATCGGCTTCACTCTTACCATCAATCAGATCGGAAATCCCACGGATAACGAGTGCCGATACTTGGTGATTAGCATGAGCCGCTTGTAGCAAGCCCCGCCCCTCCATCTCCACAGCTACCGCATCACCATAGTTCAACTGGATAAACTTAAAAACATTAGACTTGCTTGAAGCAATCACTTTTTCCCCGGCAGCAATCGGCGCAACGAATACGCGAGGGTTTGAATCGGGTGCAGCAGATGTCAGCCTTTGCAGCCAATCTGATTTTTTCGACTCAGCCTTCGCTCGCTGGATCAAGCTGTACGTAGATAGCCCTAAATCGGGTCTGGGTTGAAATTTCTGTTTTGCCTTGCCAGACTCGTAACCATACACTTTGGTCGCGGCTACCACATCGCCAATGGCTACATCTTTGATACCTCCAGCAACTCCCACAAAGAGGATGACACTGGGATTGAAGTAGGCGATCGCCCTCTCCGCCTCCACTGCTGCCCCAGCATTGCCCGCACCCACCTCGACAATTCCAACTTCCCACGACTTACCGTTGGCAAAAAATTTTCCGCGCTCATAAATCGTACCCTGGGGGTGCATTTCCTCTCGCAGGTCACTCAGATGGGCGCGAACAGCGATATACTCCACGGGAATAGCAGTCAGTATAACCGCGCAGGACATTTGTTCACCTCGGGTTTAAGTGGCTATTTCTATATTTTGGCTGTTTTGTTGGTATTCGCCTAGCGGATTTCTGCCTTTTAGCAGTTGATTAGTTTACTAGACATTTTAGCTACTCTAGGAATTAGACTATGTTTAGGGAATCACACCTAAGCCAGCACTTGACTAGATGGCCTGCGCTAGCGAGCGGCCACGGTAACATACCAACTTTATACAGTAGGAAAGGACTATGAATGACAAGCAACAAATGCTGGAAGTCTATCTCAAGGAATACGAGAAACTAAAGGATGAGCAAACCCAACGAATCGGTTTTCGCGACAACCTCCTTTACGTAACTCTAGGGGTTTTTGGTGCAGTCATTTCTTTCGCGCTCGCCAATAAAACTAATTATTATGCACTGCTTGTTATTCCTTGGGTTTGTCTGATTCTTGGTTGGACTTATCTTGTCAACGATGAAAAAATTTCGGCGCTCGGTAGATATATCCGCCTGAATTTAGTTGAAAAAATTAAAGAGCAAACTGGTCATACAGATATCGAATCAATTTTCGGCTGGGAAATAGTACACAGAAGCGATCGACGACGAAAACGACGCAAAATAGAACAGTTAATTATTGATGAGATTACTTTTGTTTTCTCCGGTGTAATTGCATTAGTAGCTTTCCGATTTCTAGTAACACAATTTCCGGTCACTATTCACATCCTTTGGTGGGCCGATATCATACTACTGTTAATTTTAGGGGTAGAGATTGTTATTTATGCGGATCTAGCAGAGGGTCGTTAGTTTCTGATTGCTGTCCCATCATAAATTTTAAAAAAATTTACTTTAAACTTCAAATAAAAATACTTAGTTTTATTAATAATGACTTTACAAGCTTTTGAGTAAATTAATTGCCATTTTCTCCTGCTTTTAATGGAGTGCGAATATTACCAAAATTGCCGAGCGCATCTGCTTAAATTCCTACAGAAATCAGCAATTTTTTTGAGGAATTTTAAAGTCCTTACAAGAGGATATTAACTTATACATCAAAGGGCGCTGACGCAGCCAAAAGGAATGATGAATTCCTTAGTTGCTCATGTACCCTAAAAGTTTTTCTCTTAACCAAAAGCAGACTGACTCTTTGAAGCAATATGGATTTTGCGTGGCTACTGTAGCTGGCATTAAATCCATCAGATTTAATAATTTTATCATGCTCGATTGGGATACACCACATCGAGGTGAGGTTTACCAAAATCTCGCACAACATTGCTACAATAATCCCGCTGAACTTTGGGCTATTTACGATACATTTGCTGGCGTTCATGCTTTCCGGTTAAATTGTACTGAGCCACCTACTTCTGCCCATAGCATTGCTTTAGCCTATAAGCTGGATGCAGACATTCGCTACGTGGAACTTTGCATAGCTAGAAATCTTTGGTCAGCCCGGATTGCTCCTAAACCTCATAGAAGCAGAGATTTCATCTGTTTCAAAGGATTTCTTGGCAGTGGAATTGCTTTACCAAAAGCTCAATGGCTCTTGCAGATTCACCATAATTTGTTAATTAAGCATGGACTAACTACAGCTACTAAAAATAGTCCCAGTTCCTCACTACTTCGACAAATTCAATTAGTCGCTTGATTTGTCACTATTAGACCCGGTTATTCCGGGTCTTTTTTTACTAAATGCTGGCAATCGTTGAATGTAATAACCCATTCACTTTCTCTAAATTTTGGTTGATTTATGGTGGCGCTGACGCGCCGCAAACAAGCAATGTTGAGCAGAAACAATGAAATCAAATTCTGGTTCTTCCCTATTTGAATTATCTCCCCAAAATCAACCTGTTCCCGATTCTTTTAAAGTCATGACGAATCTGCTACTGGAAAATGGAGCTAACAAAGAAGTGATTGCTGCTATGTTAGAAATAGCTCAATTTTCTATTCATCACGTTCGCTGGTTAGCTGGGCCAGTAATTGTGCATCAATCTCTTTGGATGGAAACATTACCCAAATGGCTGATAGAAGTCATTTATTTAGATAGATTGGAGCGAATTTTTCAAGAACATGAAACAGGTGAAATTGGTGTACTAGCAACACCAGCAGAAGTCCTCGCTTGTATGTATCCGGCGACGATGGAAGCACCTTTACATTCTGATTGGGTCAATGTTTATTTGTGGGTAGGTAATGAAGTTTTTTCTAAACACCAACGGCTTCAAGAAACTTCTTTATGGCAACTGCTTGGAGAAGATAGACCAGTTAAATTTGAGTCGATTAAATCTGACTTTGAACGGTTAGCAAGAGATATCCGAAGAAAGGTTGTAGAAGCTGCCAAACAACGAGGCTGGGGTAAGAAACCTCTTCCCTCAACCACAGCCTCCCAAAAATCACCACCTGACACAGAAAATCGACCGCTACAATATACACTTTTTTAACTGGAAATGAACAATAATTCAATTCTACATCTGGCTAATTGGGAATTTGATAAATTAGCCAAAGAGCCTGGTTTCTTAATTCGTCCTGTCGAACCACAACCTCTGGGAATATCTAAAGATTCTCCTTTGGATGGAAAGTGGTTAGCCAAAAACTTTAAGGTTAATGAAGTTCCATTACTCCTACCAACTATTGGCGACTTACCAATGGAATTTCCTTGGGGAAGAGTGGGAGAAATTTTACCAATTTCTGACAAATTATTACAGCTAGTTATTGCCAGCATAAATGTAGAAAAGCTCAATCAAATATCGCCAGAAGTTGTTCAATTGACTGGTATTAACTTCCAAGCAAGTACAATTCTATATTGGTCTATGCCTCACATTGAAATCCAAAAAAATTATCCTGAATTTACTCCTAATTTTTGGGTCTGGATTATCAAAACTGTACCAATTTCATCATTTAAGTGAAAATTACCATGCCTACTTACATCTATTGGGGTGATGATGACTATTTAATCGAACGTAATATTAACAAATTACGTGACTTAGTTGTTCACCCCAACTGGCAAGTATTCAATTTCTCCAGTTATCAGTTTGGAGCAAATAATTTTAGCGCTGCTCTCAACGAGCTTCTCACTCCTCCAATTGGTTCTGGTGGACGCTTAGTGCTTCTATCTAACTGTGGAGAATTGAAAGCCATTGATGATACCAAAATTGAGCAATTGGAACGCACTTTGCTTAATCTACCAGATACTAATCATCTATTGCTAACTAGCCAATCAAAGTTAGATAATCGTCTCAAGTTTACTAAGCTCATTTCTCAATACGCTCAAGTCAAAGAGTTCTCCCTCATCCCAGTTTGGGATACCCAAAAGCTAACTAACAGAGTTAAAGAAGCTGCCTATTTCTTGTCTCTGTCGATATCTAATGAAGCAGTTCACCTCTTAGCAGCTTCTGTGGGTAATAACACTAGGCTGTTGTTTAATGAATCCGTATCTCTCAAGTTAGAGAGATTGCTAATTTCTTGGCTCATCCTCCTCTATTAGCATCACGACAAATTGTGGTGATAGAGGGTGTACATTTGATGGCATCGGCTGCGGCTCATGCGTTGTTGAAAACTCTGGAGGAACCGGGAACTGCTACACTGATTTTGATTGCTCCCCATTCTGAGTCTATTTTACCTACCATCCGTTCCCGTTGTTCTCTAATTCCTTTTAGAAGTTTGGGTCAACACCAGATGTGTCAGGTATTAGAGAATGCTGGATTTTCTCAGATTTTGACATATCCTGAGATTATTGAGATGGCGCAAGGATGTCCGGGAAATGCAATCGCGGCTTGGAATCATTTAACTCTCATTGAACAGATTGACCCAACATTACTATTAGTTTTCTCCTCCAATCAAACTACTTCCCAACTTCTCCAAGTTGCTAAAACTATTAGCCAAAAGCTTGACATTTATTGTCAATTATGGTTATTGGATTATTGGCAATATCAACTTGGGAAAATTCACAGAAACAGGAGAATTGCAGAGTTTTTCTCTAGGATTAAAGATTCACTTCACCTAGCACAATCTCAATTGGTTTTTGAAGTTTGTTTGTTGAAATTAGCAGAAATTCTCAGCACAAGTTAATCAATAATAGGTGTTCGCTGACGCGCTTGCTGTGAGTTGAACAACAATGATTTATGATAGCTAATTTAGCCTTAAATAGCTACATATAGTCTGGCAAAGTCTGTTCAATTCCAGTTATCGATTTTTTGAATTTTGAATTTTGCATTGTTATGACTCGTTCTACTCTTTTGACTACCCATAAAGTGCCAATTAGTAACTTCAATTATTTGGCATCTCAATTAAGACAAGCTGGAGCTAAGTTTCGCTCCTCTATCCAAAAGCAAGAAGCGACTATTGTCTTCTCCCAGTTGCCTTCTAATGCTTTGTCTATCCTCGAATCTTCTGTACCAATTGGGCAGTTTGAAGCAACTGATTTGGATGTAGAATCATCTATTGAATCTAGTCATTCTACACTCACTGGGTCAAACAAGGTTGCACCTTTTATTCCTGAATCTCCATCAAACATGGAATCATCAGAGCATCAGGACAAAATTCCCCAAGAAGCAGCGCAAGCACTCGCAGAAATTCAACAAATAGAAGTGGATAAAACCACTACTTTTGTAGATTTAATCAAAGAAAGTTCGATGGATAATCTAGTGAAAACCACTACAGATGAATCTGTTGAATCTGGAGAAATTGCCGAGCCAATCGGGGAATTTTCTGGTGATGATGGCTCAAAGATAGCTACAGAACAACAGCTTTTGGAATTGAGTAAAACCAAGCTCAAGAAGTTAGCCAACAAATACGACATTGCAGGTCGAACTAAATTGTCTCATTCCGAGTTAGCTGCGGCTTTAGCTAACAAAGTTACTCTCGATAATTTGTAATTCTTTGTCAAATTTAGGTGATTTACCTGACTTCTGGGTATGAGTTTGCTGACGCATTTTAAAGCTTGCAAAAATTGGAGGCTTATTATGGCTATTTCTCTTGGTTCTCTAGGAATTAGGATTAACCGCAAAAAACTTTTGTCTCAAGTAGTTGAATTAGCAGAAAATCGCCGCTATTGGCAAGCTGTTGCTGATGGAACTACTGAGGCTCACGATGCTAAGTTGCTGCGGACTCAACTTTATCAAATTTTGGTTGAAGCTGACAATCAAGAGCTTTTAGAATTGGCTTGTCAACTACTTACTCTCAATGAAGTTGGTCGGCGAGCTAATGATACTTTTGAACGGATTAAAGAACACAAATCTAAGTTGGCTGCTTAAGATAAATTACCATCAATTCTCTTGGGATTGGTGGTAATTTATCTTAAAACTTTTAGTTAATAGGGCGCTGTCGCGCTGTTATTTAAGTGTCATGTTCAAGGCATTTATCAGAATCCTTGAATATAGCGCTGTCGCGCTGTTAATAAGAGTTTGAAAAAGGGGAAGCAACGTTATGTCTGAGCATCTCAATGTGGTTAATCTTGTGGGTCGTGTTGGTCAAAAGCCAGAAACTCAATATTTTGAAAGTGGCGCTGTTTTGACTAAGCTTTCTTTAGCTGTTAATCGTCGCACTAGTAAGAAAGATTCGGACCCTGATTGGTTCGCACTCGAAATTTGGGGTAATATCGCTGAAGTGGCTGCCAATTATACAGATAAAGGTAGCTTAATTGGTATTCAGGGTGAATTGAAGTTCGATGAGTGGGTTGAGCAGGCTACTGGTCAACAGCGAGTTAAGCCTGTTATTCGCGTTAATAATTTGGAATTACTTGGCTCTAATCCTAATTCTAATTCCCACTCTAGTTCGACTAATTCGGCTTCTACAGTCAATTCTGAATCTAGCGATTTTTAGGTGATTATTTCTCTCAAATATTCCGGCACTTTTCTGGGTGTCGGGATATGTTTTATGGCTAGTTTGTCGTTTGATTTTTGGCACCATTAGTGGTAATTTATCATGAACAATACACAATTAAGAGTGCGTCTCAATTCTCTACAAGCTTCTCACACTCAAGATGGTACTCTGAATGTTTCTGGGGAATGTTCGTTTAAATATTACGAGCGCTCTGGATACAAGGTTCGCCCACTACGGTTTCAGGCTTATGGTGAGGCGGCTGTTGCTCTTAATCATGCGGGAGTTGGTTCTATCCATGTGGTTTCTGGGCGACTTAATATCTTCAAGCCTAACGATACTAATCCCAATCATCAGATGTTGTTGACTGTGGAACGAACTGTTGTTGTTGGTTCTCAGTCTACTTCTGAGGCTACTCCTGTTACTCCTGTCGTTCCTATTGCTCCTGTGGAAGCTGCTGTGGGAAGCAATTCTGTTGTACCTATCCCAGTTGCTAGCAACGGTAAGGCTACCGCAGATTACAGCGATATTCCATTCTAAGGCTTTGATTGAATTGATTGAAACAGGGAACAGTTTTTCCTGTTCCCTGTTCCCTTGTTCATAAATAATGGCGTGGCTGATTTTTGGTAACAAATCATGCAGGGTTTGCATCACGCCCTTCATGGCTTTTATCTATGCAGAAGAAAGAACTACTTCTATTTTTGTCAAGAGCTATTGGCTCTATTTTTTGTCGGCTGTTCTTCTGTATGGTGTTAAGTTATGAAATCTCCAGTCATCTCTTTTTCTCTATTAAATGAATCTTCGCTCTGCTAATTATCAAATTACGGTTATGGAGATATGTCTGACTATAATTTTGTTCCACCGATTTGGATTGTTTGCCCTTCGGAGGGGTTAAGGTTGAAAATTGCGATCGCACCCGAATTGTCGGATACTATTTCTGATGGAGAAGAACTGCAAACTATCATTCGCTTTCAAGGATTTGGTAGCACTCCTGCCAATGGTGATTTTGTTGAAGGAATTGCTGCGGTTGCTACTTTAGCTGGTTTGGTGATTGGAATTCATCGACGGATTTATGTTGCTTGGATATCTCCAGCTTTGAATCCGGCTTTGAATTACAGTCGCTATTTTACTACGATTTTGGCTTTACCTATAGCGCTCGCTTCGACTCCAAGAGAGTATCCGGCTGCTGTCACTTTATTAGAAACTCAACGTTTGAACAATCCTTCCGATTTCTGGGAGGATAGTGATGTATAATCACTATTCTCTATGAAACTTGGGTTAAAAGTAGTAAAGGCGATCGGAAATGAAGATCGCCTCTGATTTTTTTGGAGAGCATATTTTTCAGCGTTATTCTCAAATCACAAATGATTTCTTTTCTAGATTTATGGTCGTATGCGATCGACTTAAAGGAAACAAATTTTTAAACCAATTTTGGATCATAAGTGGTTCATAATTAGACCAGGATAAACTTTAGCTTCATGAATTAGCGATGGAAAGGTTACAACAAAATTAAACCCTTCAATCTTGTGTTTTCATAACTTTAAGTTGTACTTCTAGATCTACCACGATCTCTTCTAAAATAGAGCGTGTTTCTATATCTAGCTCTGATAATGCTGCCTGCTGCCAAGCAGTTAACTCTCCATATTTATCACCTAAACAACTAAGTATCTCGGCACGTTCTATATACAACATTGATTTAGATAACTTTCCCTGTTCAAGGAACTTATCTTGCTCAACCAACACCAACATTCGGTCAATTTGCGCCAGCAAGACTTGGAGTGATGGTTTGAAGAAAGCAGAACGAGTACGAAGTTTTAATTGCTCTTTCTTATTTATCAGTCGCTCAAGTTCACAGGCAAATTGGTCTTATTATGATAGGTTTAGTTCTAATGGTTCAAGTGAAACAGAACTAGATTCAAGGGCAGAGTTAATCATCTCATGAAGATCAAACAACTTCGCCAACCATCTCATACGTAGTTCTCGGTTCCACTTAATTTCAGTTAAACTTTGATCAGGTTCATCCAGTGACACTTCTACAGCAAATGCAGTGACCAACTGAGCTAACCAACCTAGCCGTTCTGGTGCAGCGATTGGCTCCGGTGGTGGATTGAACTTGAAACCACCACAACCATAAAAGCCTGTCTCAAGAGACTCACGGAGAAATGCGAGTACGGCTACGAGGTCTGGTGTTTGAGGCAATACGCTCACCGAGAGTAATCAACGCACGCATTAGTTCTATAAAGCCACCAGTTGTGGTGTACACGCTATAATCACGTCCGATAAAGGATGCACCCATTAAGTATCTCTCCTTTTCATTTTCCATATGGTATTGGCACTCTTATGTTACATATACTACAATAAAAAAATGGGAAACACAGGAGCATATCGTTTAGAGAATGAAGGTTCAGATGTCGATCGCAGAGGGATTTATCTACCACCAGCAGATTTACATTGGTCGTTGTATGGAGTTCCAGAACAACTATCTCAGTTTAAAAAGATGGAGCAAGATTTGCGAAATCAAGGCGAAATTCGCTCCAAACACGCTATGCACTTAATCCGGTTACTACTATCAGGAATTACGATTTTAGAAGCTGGATTTGTGCCAGTGCAGGTAGAGGAATAGCGAAGTAGATTGTTGGCTCATTTGTTTGTTTTGATAGCCGAGTTTGGTTAGGGGTGAATGCCAATCAAGTTACTGATTACTTTAGCTGGCGACAAGCTGATGCTACTCGCTGTGCTTTGAATGGTTGGTGTTACTGGACGATGCGAAAACTTGGTTTGAGTGCATCTCAAGCTACCGCCAAATTAAAGTCGATCGAGATTTGCCAATGAAAGAAGAATATCGAGAATTCATTGCTCAATTCCTTTAATTGTTGTTTATCGTTATGGATACAATTAATACTCAACTTTTATTGATCGCTCAAAATCAACCTTACCCATTATTGTTCGCAACAATTAGTGGTTCACATTTGTATGGTTTTCCTTCTGCTGATTCTGACTACGATTTACGGGGAGTTCACATTTTACGGCTTCCAGATGTGATTGGATTGATTACTGGGGACGAAACAGTTGAATGCTCGCAAATCCAAAATGATTTACAGTTGGATTTAGTCACCCATGATGTCAAGAAGTTTTTCGGGTTATTACTTAAGAAAAATGGTTATGTCTTGGAGCAACTTTACTCGCCGCTAATTGTTTATACTACGCCAGAGCATGAAGAGTTAAAGCAAATTGCTCATGGTTGTATTACCCGGTTTCATGCTCATCATTATCAAGGTTTTGCTCAAACACAGTGGCGATTATTCCAGAAGGAAAAACCTCCGCGAGTGAAGCCGTTGCTTTATGTTTATCGAGTTTTATTAACGGGAATTTACTTGATGCAAACGGGAGAAGTTCAAGCGAATTTGGTAACTTTAAATCAGCATTTTCAGTTACCGCAAATTCCTGATTTAATTGCTTGTAAATTAGCTGGTGCAGAAAAGTCTGCTCTCACGGATAGTGATTTGGCTTTTCATCAACAGGAGTATCAGCGGTTGTTTCAGGTATTAGAAGAGGCTTCTAATAATAGCCATTTACCTGATACACCTTCTGCGAAAGATGCTTTGCATGACTTATTGGTAAGAGTACGGTTAGCCAGAGAGATTCCATCGGGTGAAGAGAGAAATTGACATCATCGGCTCACCTAATAGACTCGATCAACTTGAGTGCTTGTTCTGTATATGGCGGATCATTTAACTGATCATCCTGATGAATCCTCCGCAAAGTTTCCAATAATTTTGGGAGTACTTTCTGTTCATCGTCATCCAGCAAGTCTAGGCTACCATTCGCCTTCATACCAATCCTTTTACCCAGTGTACTTAGGGCTTGCTGAAAAAGAGCGAAAAGGGGAGAGGGTAAGGAGGTTCAGCGATGAAAACTGATAAAAGTGCAAGGAATGGGTGTAAAATAGCCCAGAAAGCTTGGATGAGCCGGAGAAAATGTACCGAAAAGAGGAG
>NZ_JBHFNQ010000100.1:0-12445 GCF_041929345.1 Floridaenema aerugineum BLCC-F46 | reverse complement strand
TTTCTAGAGTGTTCGTTGGCAAAAGTTCCAACGACACACTGAGAACGCCAGTAACTCTGGATACGCTGAGAAATCTTATGGTTTCCTAGCGCAAGAATCCCCAACTATAATCTCCGATTTAGTTGGGGTGCGTTCAATCATCGCGTTCGTTATCCGGTTTTACATTTATCGCTTTCTCCTCACCCGGACGATCGACTTTCTGACAAGCAGGCATTTGATTTAATTGAAAATATGGTTAAACGTTGCGGATATGGGGATTGTCAGTGGGTGGCAGCCCGTCACGATGATACAATTACGCCAGAGGGAAAATTACGCCCTCATTATCATGTAATCGTTAATCGGGTACGTTTGACTGACTGCCGAGTGGTGTCAGCTTGGAAAGATTGGCAGCGGTACGAAATGGTGCTGCAAGAATTGCGAGAAGAATACAATTTGACTAGGGTGATTGATAGCAGAGATTCAAAGCACAGAGAATTAACCACAGCACAAGCGCAAAGAACCAGGCAGTTACAGCAGCAATTGGATTCCAACCAGATAGATTGTGTTCCTAATGTGCGATTGCAACTTCAAAATGCGATCGATTCTGCGATTACAAGAGTCCAAGAGGTGACAAGTCTTGGTGAAACTCTATCCAATGTTGGTGTTACTACTGTGGTTACTTCACGGGGAATTAAGTTTGAAAAAGATGGGATATGGTTTGCGGGTTATCAGCTGGGAAAAGCTTACACTTTAAAAAGTTTGTCAGAACGTTTGTCACAACAGAAGCTGGTCAGGACGATCGCTCCAATTATCGCAGATTGTCTAGTCAATCAAACAAGATTGGTAGGTCAACACCATACTGCTTATTGGGAAGACGACCAATTAGTACTGATGGATAACAAAAATTCTCGGATCAAAATGAGGGCTGTTAATCAAAATGGGTATTGGACATCTGTAGGACTCCCTAAGCTGATTCATAGCGATGTCAGCCACTTTTTGGAAATTGATATGAGACGTAAACAGATAGCCCAAGAAGCTAAAAAGCAGCGCCAGAAGCAACAAACTGAGGTAGAGCTTTGAGGCTCAATACACTTTTGATTGTATAAGTGTTGGCATGATCTATGTAATGCTGCGATCGCCTGTGGTTGCCGATTTTTAATAAAACATCTGTACTACTTTTTTTGAGAAAGCATTTATACTGTAGAACGAAGGCTCATACTTGCGATCGCTATGCCATCTTCTCTTCCCCAGCAAATTCTTAGCCGACTGGCTGTTGGATTAATAGAAACTCGAAGACAGGTTGTTGAAGGCACAGCCAATCCTATCACTATGCCACTCGGAATGTAAGAAGTTATTTGAAGTTGAACTTGTTATTGCTTTGCATGAACTAATTGCTGCTAATAGTTCTAGTTTCCAGTCCGCTCCCTTTCCATTAGCAGATACTTGGTCTTTATTGACAGGTTACGTAACCCCCGAGCTTAATGACGACCCTAAATTTATCCAGTCAGCCCTAATAGTTCGTTGCCGCTGTAACTATATTCGTACTCGTACTGCTTGGAACCATATCCTTGATTGGTACAAAACCCTACCTGAAGTTGTACGAGGATATCGACTTTTCCCTGATGGCAGCTACACTCGAATCAGCAGTCCTTATGTGCCTCAACGCACTTCAGTAATTGCTGATGCTCTTCATAACATCCCCATCGTAAAGAACCTAACGTTCGGCTCGCTAAGGCTGGTAAGGAGTATTTCTTTCACAATGGTAGTGAATATGTCAGTGTAACAATTCCTGACGAAGCGATCGCTGGAATGAAAACAATTCTTGCTCAATCTCCAGCAATTGAGACTCCTCGCGCCAGAAATACCGCTGTTCCTCCTAATACCATCGAAGTCGATCTCGACAGTCTAGCTAACACCGCTCAATACCTTCATCAGCAATTTCCAGAGCAAAACTGGCTAGAAAGGTTTGACAATCTGAAAAATAGTTTCCGCCTGCTTTCTCCTAATTCTACTGGTAATCCTTCTATTATCGAAATCAATCGGCTGTTTCATCTACTTGGCCCAACAGGATCTGGTAAGAGTACTTTTCTAACACTGCTAATCACTAATTTATGTCAGCAAGATCGGACTTTCCGTATTGCTGTAATTGCTAACACTGTTACAGATGCTTTGGATTTGTGCAGCGAACTCATTCAAATAGGGATCTCTGCTGCTCCCATTTTGGGCAAAGACCGTGAGAGCCATCAAAGCCAATACGGAATGGCACATCGGCAACAGCTCGATCCTGGTATTTTATTCGATCCAAATAGTCCAGAAATTGATGAACCTGCCCTTAAGTGGCTCACAGGTGTATGCCCTCTAGCAACCTATAGTAGTAGTGATATTCCACCAGGTCATGAACCCTGTCGCCGACTCGTAACCTCAAAAAACTTTCAGCGGATTCAACAGGACTACCGAACAACTCCTACCTATTATAGCTGCCCACTAATGCCTATCTGTCCAGTTCATCAGTCTAGTCGCGATCTGATCGCTGCTCAAGTCTGGGTTGCTACCCCCGCTTCTCTTCTCTTCACCACCATGCCAACCAGCTTAGTACAGACACGAATGTATGCACTTGAAGCGATTTACCACTGGTGTCATTTAGTTATTGTTGATGAAGTAGATCGGGTGCAATTGAGTATTGAAGAGCGTTTTACTCCCACCAACGATCTATGTGGTACTCCCAAGTCTTTAATTGACTCCATTAATCTTCAACTCGTCGAACTCTCTTATAGAAATGGAAAAATGAGTTTGGCTGATAAACGCTTTCGTGAGCTTAATTTTACAACCAAAGAAGCTAATCGATTATGCGAACAGTTATTTTCCTTAATTTTGGATTATCCTCATCTAAAAAATTGGGCTAATAAACCTCTTTATAATACGGTTGCATACGATCGTATTCTGTCTGAGCTAAAAAGCTTTTACCCACAGATTCCCCAAGAACAACTACAGCAACACATTGTTCTTCTTAAAGACATTTTTAAAAAGTTTCACCAGGAGTTCCCTTCTGCTGGTACATCTTTAAGCCCAGCTACTCAACTTGAGCAGATTGTTTGTCACGTTTTGAATCAGGGAGAACGTTTAATATTAGCCCTACAAAATTGGATTGAGCCTTTTCTACCTTCTCCTCTCCCTGCAACAGAATCAGCCAGAATTTTTTTGGAAAAGTTAGCATTTGCTGTTATTTTGACTGGAGTTGATAAGCTGGTAAACGATATCACTCGCTACTGGCTCAATAATGCTCCTGAACTTAAGCCGGAACAAGCATTTGCTAACAATGCTCCTGAAGAATTTACTGATATTGGTATAGAATCCCCTTTAGGAAATCTACTAGGATATCAATTTATTGAGCAACCAGCTATTAGCACTAATCAGCCCGTTCAGGGTACATTGCGACATCTTAATTGCTTAAATTTAGGGCGCTTCCTGCTACTGGGTTTCCCCTACCTATATTTGCCTTTAACCGGACAATATGGCCCACATACATTGTTAACTAGCGCTACTTCCTGGGCACCAGAGTCCCCATCATTTCACATTAATATTGCCCCTCATGCAGTTTTAGTACCATCTCAGAAACGTCAAGATGCGATCCGAAACAGCCACTTTAGCGTGTTGACTGTACCCGACGTTCAGGGCAATAAAATTCATGTTAGTGGTTCTGGCATTGGTTCTAACCGATATGAAGCTCTCACTAACCTAATTCGCTATTTGGCTTTGGATAGAAACAACCAACGCTCTCACCTGGAGAATGAGCTGGCTCACTGGAAAGAGGCTGGTAGAGCCAGAGGTATTTTGCTTTTAACAGGTAGCTATGCCGAAGCCCGCTATATCAGTGATTTTTTACAAAGTAGTCATCAATGGAAGGGGCGAATCAAGTGCTTGCAGAGCGATCGCTCTACGGCTGAGGAAGAATGGTTGTTGTCTCGCTCCTTAGTGGAAGAACTGCCCTACCATAATGTTGATATACTTGCGTCCCCTTTGTCTTCGATTCAACGAGCGTACAACATTCTCGATCCAGTAACTAAAACAGCGTTTCTGGGTAGCATTTACTTCCTGGTTCGTCCCTATCCTAATCCTACCGATGTCAGCCGACATCTCAAAGCTATCAATAAATGGGCAATTGAGAACTACCTGAGTCCTAATGCAGTTAGACCGTTGCTCGATGGAGGTAATGCTCCTGCTGCGATCGGGCAACTTCGGAAAACAGCCCATGCCTTATGGTACAAGGCACTCCAAACCAGTGGCTTCGAGTCCGCTGCTCTGAACCCACAGCAATGGCAGCAAATTTGTTGGGATCAAATTGTTGCTTTGACTCAGGTGTTAGGACGAGCCTGCCGTGGAGATGTGGAAATGCACGTCTTCTTCTGCGATGCTGCCTTCTACCCGGAAAGCCCCGAACGTAATTTATTGATGGGCTGGAGAGATATTTTAGCTCCTTATTTCCAAGTGGAATCGGGCTTACCGGAATTAGACCGGGAGCTCGCCTCCATTCTCTACGGAGCTGTCTACGATCGACTCACTCGTATGCTTAATTGAGACTATGTATAGTAAGCAACTTACCGAAGACCATCAAAACAATTCATCTAGTCAGCAGCAACAAGAAAAATATCCTCCAGTTAACGAACTGCAAGCATTAGGGTGGATAATTGACGGTGCTGACTTGAGTATTTTTGGTAATATTTATACCTTAGAGTTACCTCCATCTTGGGTTGACTTGCTCAATCCACTGGCACATATTGACGAAACTCCTCCGATTAGAAGTCTCTATGCTGCTATCAAAGGCTGTGCTCCTAATATTACTTATATTTTTCCGGGGTCTTTTAGGAGAGAGCCAAATCAACGTCCCCCATACTGGCTAGCAGCAACTGACCGTAATGGTCTAATTTCTATCTCTCAACTGGGTAGATTAATACGTACTTGGCTCAGAGAAAATTACGAACATCTAGTTGCCCAAAAGCTTGCCAAGGATATGCAACCAGCATTGGATAGTCTTAACTGGCAACCTCTTGACCTCAACAGCGCTCCTATTGATATTTTGCAATCCCTACTACCGCATCTGGTAGCCCGTTGGCTCACGACTCAAAAATTTCGGCTAGGTTTGCATGACAGCAAGGGACATGAATCCTTATGGAATTTGGTCTATGTTGCTGACCCCGATACTAACGAAGCTACGTTAGTCACTTGGCATCCAGATGATTTTAAGCATCCTAAGTATGCTTGGCAGGGCAAGGTTAGCTTCTATATTCGACTTAGATTAGCCCCCTCGGATGGCAAAACGCCCAATCTCCTACTGATGAAAGCTGGAATTCGTCGGTATCTTACCCGTCCTCTAGTGGAGTGGGATGCTACTAAAAATTGTCACAAAATTCGTTTTCCCAAGGGACAGCGTAGTAGTGCTTACCTGGCTGTGACTGAAATAGATTGGATGAAAGAGCAACCTTTGGTAGCAGCAACCACTCCCGACACTACACTGGTCAAGCTCAAACTAGCTCGGCACGATGATTTGCATTGGGAGGGACGGCTGGGTAAAATTTTATCCAACTTTACCAGTATTGAGATTCCGGAGCCTCAAGCATTCTTGCAAGCTCCTCTGTCATCTGCCCCTCAACTGCTAATGGTTTATCGTAATACCTTCGGTTCCTATGCAGTGAAAGCTGGGATTGAAGCGGCTGACCGCTATGAATTGTTTAAGCGGATCTCGAGGATGATGCCTGTCGGTATCAAAGAGGCTCCCATTATTGATCGTATAGATATCAAACGCCAGTCTAAGAAGCGGTTATCATCTAGAACTCGTCCTCTGATTATCCCACCTAGTACATCTTCATCAACGTATCACATTCAGATTGCCTGCACTCAGAAAGAAATTTTTGTGAATGCTTTACAGGAAATTTTGAGTAGCCCAAAAACTAAGGGGAAGCTCACTCAAGTTAATGAAAGCTCTTGGGATTTTACCAATCAACTTGGACAATGCTACCGAGTCAACATTTCTTTAGACTCTTTACCAGAGGAACACATTGCTTCTTTAGATCTACAGAATAAGTACAGTAAAGGTATAGCTGCTGCTGCTAACCAAAGTCGTGCCAGTCGGATTGAAGCCGATCTCAAGAAGTCATCTCCTTTGACTAATACTAAGCACGGCATTATTGTCGAATTGTTGGACTACCGTAAAGTTAAAAGTAAGGAACGCCTCAAAGATCCTAAACCTGGCATTCGTTGGGGTTATGCTTACAATGGGACACTTTTACAGTTCTTCGCCCCCAACGAACAGATTACCGAAAGTGGACTTCACAAAAAGTGCTTGAACACAACACTAGATTTATTACGACAACTTAATTTTCCTTTGGGAATCCCATTTTATACGGGACTCTACAACACCCAATTGCCCGAGCGATTGGACATTTTAGGAATCTACATTATTCGTCTCAATGCGCGTAACTTTAAGGAAGATAATGTCAATCTTCCAATTGTAATTCTGCTCGATGGTGACTATCTATGCAGTCAGGTAGAAGTTTATTTACCTAGCGAACACGGACCTATCCGGTTACCTTACAATGAGGCATTGCTACAAATCGCTAATCTTGAGCGCCACCATTCCCTGAAGTACGATAGCGATCAGATCCGTAACTTCATAGAATGCGTTTTTCGAGACTATCCAATCAAGCGGCCTACGCTACTGATGTTTGACGATCAAAACATTCGTAAGGATTTGCCTGACTTATGTCAGACACCGGGCAACTCTACTCAAAATGGCTGGCATACAAACTTACTTTTTATGAAGGATTTGAGCCAGATAAGAGTTGCGAGGCTTCGCTACTCATCTAATAATCTAGTCAGTGATTTATGTCCTTTATCTAATTTCAACCGTTATTCTGGGCTATACCATAACCCAGATTTCAGTACTGCTGTATTCTCTATTGGACGTTCTCCCCAGTCCGCCAAACGCCCAACTGCATCCCGCAAACGCGATCGGATGACAAAACCTGGCTGGAACCAATCTGTTTTAGAAATTCAATGGCTTTGCTTGCAGCCAGGGGATAACTTAGTTGACTGGTCAGTAGCTGTTCATCGTCTGCGTGAATCTTCTCCTTTCCTAGATCTAGAAATAACGACTGCTTTTCCTCAACCTCTGCATCAGGCTACGCACTTTCGAGACTACATTACACGCCTGGAAACTGAAAGCGAAGAGAATAGTGAAGATTTAGAAATAGAGTTTGACGACAATGAGGCAGAAGATGAAGTTATTTCATCTTCCATAGAGCAATTGAGACTATTTTAACCCTTCAGAAGTTTGCTTTTAAATTATGCACTGATAAAACATAATCGATAGTTATTCAGGTTGGTTGGCTCTCTTTTGTTTCTTCAATAATTAACTACTGGTAATATAAAGTAGCTAAATCACTTTCCAGTTACAACTCCAGACAAAAAAGACTATTATCAAATGTCGTATCTTTAGGAAACAGCGTCATAGAGGAAAGTGCTTGGACTTCCAATTCTTCCCATTCAAGTAGCCTAAAAGTAGTTACTTAGCACAAAAGGCAATAAACAACTAGATTATCCGCTTCAGTACCTAATCGTTTACCCAAAAATTCAGAACCATGATCATATCTTTCACAAATCAAAAAGGCGGAGTGGGAAAATCGACCTCAGCCGTACACATGGCTTACTGGCTACAAAAACGAGGAAACGTACTCCTAGTAGATTCCGACGCGCAACAAAGTAGCTCCACTTGGCTCAAAGCATTGGATTTACCGTACCAAGTAGTGAGCGACCCTGAAGAGTTATTTGAAGTTCTCCCCGAACTAGCCCAAAAATATTCATCCGTAGTAGTTGATGGCCCAGGTAGCTTGAGCGAAGTTACCAAAGCTATACTGGCTCGGTGTGATTTAGCATTGGTTCCCTGCCAACCTTCTGGACTTGACCTTCATAGCAGCACGAAAATTCTCCGCTTTATTCGACACGCCCAAGAACTGCGAGGCGGAATGCCGAAAGCGGCAATGTTTTTGAGCCGCGCTACCAAAGGAACTCTATTATTACAAGAAGCCAAACAACTGCTCAAAGAAAGCAACTTTCCCCTGCTAAGTACCATCTACCAGAGGCAGTGTCTTGCTGATGCTCCCGGACAGGAGCGCACAGTCTTCCAAATGTCGGGAGCAGCAGCCAAAGAAGCTGCCAAAGATTACGAGTCCTTGTTTAAAGAATCCCTGGAGGTTTTAAATGGCAGCAAATAGGCGTAGTTTGAAAGAATTTGTGTTTGGAGAAGAGTCGGTTGTCTCTACCTCTGTGGAAAACCCCCAGTCTTTACTGATAACCGCGATTACCTTACCAGCAAGCCAGCCCCGACGCTATTTTGACCAACGAAAACTGGAGGAACTGACTCAATCAATTCGCGCTCACGGCATATTGGAGCCATTATTGGTGCGTCCACTACCCGAACAACTTAACCAGTACGAACTGGTAGCCGGAGAAAGGCGTTATCGAGCAGCCCAAGCTGCTGGGTTAACTGAAGTTCCGGTTACGATTCGCCAACTGACTGATATTGAAGCTTTACAATTTTCGCTAATTGAAAACTTACAACGGGAAGACCTCAGTCCGGTTGAAGAAACGGAAGGGATTTTGCAATTACTGGCTTTTAAGTTAGAGATGAAAGTAGAAGAAGTAACAAATCGGCTTTACCGGATGCGAAATGAAAATAGTGGGTTAGTTAGTCAAAACGTTTTGACTAACTCCGAAGGGGAAGCGATACAAGCTTTATTTGACTCCTTGGGTTTAGTCAGTTGGTCATCTTTCATTACGACTCGGTTGCCGTTACTGAAACTGCCAGAAGAAATCAAAGCGGCACTACGAGAGGGTAAGATTGCCTATACTAAAGCCCAAGTTATTGCCAGAGTGAAAGATATAGATGCCCGTTGCCGTTTGTTGGATGAAGCAGTTGAGCTTGATTTGTCGTTGGTTCAAATCAAGGAAAGGGTAGCGGCTCTGAATCGTCCTCAAGTGGCTGAAGTCCAAAAAAATCCCACTTTAAAAAGTCGAGTGGATAGTAGCTATCGTTTATTAAAGAAATCCCAGGTTTGGGACGATCCGCAGAAGCAGAAAAGTTTGGAAAAGTTGTTGGCACAGATAGAAGCACTCGTTTCTGATGCGGATACCCAGAGTTAAATAATAGCTAGATTTAGCTAGCTGCGAGCATCAGATTCAGGTGCAGTAGGGAGCCAGTAAGCTTGACAGTCTCGCGTCCTTTCTATTAACCGACGGCAAGATCATTTCTCGGCGTAGTAAGGCAGGGTCTTGGAAATTATGATACTGGTTAAGTAGGGCATTAACTTCTTTTTCTGAGTAAATAATACCAACTTCAAAGCGTGAGGCTAAGTATTCCAGCACTAGTTGTTGGAACTTACCTTTGTTACGCAAAGAAGGCCATTCGGTGATGCGCCCTTGTGAGTCGAGGTAATTTGCTAGTTCGCTCATCAGTCAATGTCTCGTCCTTGCTTAGTTTTAGCAATATTCTATTAGTCTTGAGAGCGAGAATGTTAGAGCAATTTCTTACATTAGACATAGCGGTACTTTTTCTGAGGTAAGAATTTCAATTTAAGTTGATTTCAACCAACAGCAAGAGCAAATCAAGCAGAGAAATTTCTATTTTTAGATAAGGAGATTGTTTAGGCATTATTCTCTGTTAACACTTTCTGGCAACACGGAACAGTTAAAGAGCGTGAAATTGGTAATCATCTAAATGAAAACCCAGACGCATTCTAAAACTTTAAAATCCCAAAATTTACCAAGACTGCGAGATTACCAAAAACAAGTCATATTAGATTTTAAAGCCCAAATCCAAGCCGGACACCAACGCCACCTGATTGTCGCTGCTACGGGGTCGGGGAAAACAATTATGGCAGCATCCATTATTTATGACGCTTTTTTGGACGGTCAACAAGTTTTATTTGTGGTGCATCGGGATGTTTTAATCCAGCAAACTTTAGAAAAATTTGTTTTATTTGGAATTAACTGCGGAGTAATAGCCGGAGGGCGTAAAGAAGAAAGACAGCATCGAATACAAATAGCTTCGGTACAAACTTTAGCTTATCGGGAAATAGATGAATGGTTTAGACCTGATTTAGTTATCTGCGATGAATGTCATTTAACCAGCTTCACAAGCGTCATGCTTAAACGCTTTCCTAAACTCAAAGATTGTACCAATGTAACCGCCAATAACTGTATATATATTGGTTTAACTGCCACACCATTTCGTCTAGCAAAGAAAGAAGAATTAGGAGATATTTTTACGGGATTGGTTAAAGCACCTTTTCCAGAACAGTTAATTAAATGGGGATTTTTAACTCGACCAGTTTACTACAGTAATGGTGAACTGGATTTATCAGAAGTAAGGGAAGAGAATGGAGATTTTGCCATTCAAGATTTGGAACTAAAATGCAATGTCCCGGAAGCGATCGCAGCCGCAGTGAAAGAATGGCAGCGTTTGGCGGCAGGTCGGGCAACAATTGCCTTTGCAGTTAGTATAGCTCATGCTCGCGCGATCGCATCTTCATTTCGAGATGCTGGAGTCCATGCTGCTCACGTAGATGGGTCGATGTCACCTAAAGAACGAAATATTTACTATGAAAAATTATCTCAAGGAGAAATCAGCGTTTTGGCTTCTTGTGAATCCTTAGCGGAAGGCTATGACGACCCAAAAATATCTGCGGTACTTTTATGCCGACCGACTAAAAGCCGAGCCAAGTATTTTCAACAAGTAGGTAGAGGTTTAAGAATATCACCTCACAAAACAGATTGTTTAGTGTTAGACCAAGCCGGATTAGTGAAAAGATTTGGGTTTATTGAAGATTTCCGAGAAGTAAGTTTAAACGAATCTATAGAAACAGAAGGTGGCGAAATTCCGATGAAATGTTGTCCGGTGGAATGGGGAGGGTGCGGTGCATTAACTTGGATTGCAACACCTCGTTGTCACCAGTGCGGTTATGATTTTGTACCAAGAGAAAAACTGACCCCAATCCAAGCTTTAGAACGGATGATTAGAGATGAAGACCGCCATTCATTCTATTTTTATCGCCAAAAGTTAAACGAAGCATTTGCTAAAGGTTTTTCTCCAGCTTGGGCGGCTCAACGGTGGCGAGAGGAATATGAAAGCAGCACTTACCCGCCTCTTGATTGGGCTAGAGGGGCAATTTTTGGTGATAATCCAACTGCGGCTGAACAAGCGAAATATCGTAAATATTTGAATATTATTGCTGGGAAAAATCATAAACCTAAACAATGGGTGGTTAAATATATGAAATGTGAGTTTGGGGCTGATTGGGTAGAAAAGTGAAGCGCAGCATCGTGAGAGATGATGTTGAGTTCGGTGCGGAATAATATGACCAAAAGAAGGGGGAAGAGTGCGAATGAGCTAAGTTATAACATCCTCCTATCCTTTTACGGAATTCCGGCAACTTTCAATTTCTCAGCAACTTTTAACTGAGCCAAACGTTTTTCATATTTTTGGTCTATTTCCAATGTAAGGTCGCACAATTCTTTAGCTTTCTGTTCGGTTAATTTGGCAAGTTCAAGCAGTTCTGTTAGCTCGGCTAGTTCCTGTTCGCTCATTGATGGTTGTTTCATTCTCAGTTCTCCAAACGAGTTTTAAGCCTATTAGCATTTATTTTAACCTCCAATACTTGCCCCAAGATGATTCCCAAATCTTCTCCAGCCTCCTGAATTATTTCGTTAGGTACATTTTCTGGCGAGATGCGAGCGACAATACTCTGAATTCTGCCTCGATATATTTCTACAAAAAGCAGGATATTACTCAAAGCAGCAAAAAATTGAGTAAGCACAACGTTGTCTGGGAAGCGGGACAATCTTTGTCTGACTAAGGAAAGTCCCTCTGTAGCATCTCGTTCAGTTTGCTCTAGTTCCTGATTTAGTCGGTCAATGAGAGCTAAAATTTCGGATGGTATAGGCATTGTGAATTAAAATCGAATCCTTACAAGCATAATATAAATACTTGAGTAGCTAAGTGTTAGCTTAGGTGCGATTCTCTTCATGCTTCTCTAAATTAATCACCAATTTCCTGATCTCGCAATTTTTCTTTTTCTGTCTGTAAGGATACTCCTGGCGCTCGCAGTTTGGGTAAAATAGCCTCAAAGTAAGCTAAATCGCGTTCAGATAGTTGCGTAAGCATCTTGCCACCAGACTGAACTAACAACAAACCCCGCCCATCTTTAGAGTGAATTTCTACAAATCCCTCCGTGGTAGCCTTCCATTTATAAGAAAGTTTTCCATCAATTTCTATTGCATGATTTTGAGATTTGGCATAATTTACCAAAGCAGTAGAAAGCTTTTGGACTCGCAGATAATAATTTGCTTCCTGCTGTCCGACAACGGCAAACGCACCACTAGGTTGTCTGCCTTTAATTTGTGCCATTACCAAGTC
>NZ_JBHFNQ010000010.1:0-3595 GCF_041929345.1 Floridaenema aerugineum BLCC-F46 | reverse complement strand
TTGTAGCAGCCAGCAATAAGAAACACTCCGACCAGCAATAACGAGCATTCTGAGCCAGGATTAATTGCAACAATGATGGTGAATTGAGCCAGGATTATCTGCGATTGGGACAGAATTAACTGCAACCAGCCAGCAATAAGAAATTTGAGCCAGGATTAATTGCAACTAGATTCAAAAAGAATTATCGTCAAAATATTAGTAATATTGATAACTTATTAAATAGGTAATCCTGCGGCTAACATTTGTTCTTGTAATTCGCGGGTTCTGGTGGGGTCGAGTTGTCCTCGTAACAAAGAGCGAATCTCGGATGGTTTGGCATTTAACTGTTCAGACAAGCTTTTGACATTGTAGCCATGCCGTGTCAAAGTAGGCTCTAAGTCATCAATCTGCTTGGACAGAATTGACTCAACAACTGCCAGTGTCACAGTTGCTTCCCCCATACGATGAGCTTCCTCGAAAGATAAAGATAAGTGCATTTCTATTTGAAGGGGTGTTCTCAACCGCGTACAGAGTAGGTCAATCGCTTCTGTTGTAATTAAATTCTCCAATAATGTTCCCTCCTTCGTGCAGGAAGAAAGCAGCCATTCGATGTACTGGCGCTGATTACCCCCAATACTGTCGAGACAGAAGATTGCTGTGCGGTAACCGATTTCTTCCATCATGGGGCGACGTAAATCATTTTTGAGTTTAGGATGGCCTGCCAGGATAATAGAAAGGATGCCCCCACTATCTTCCACTACTTCAATCAGACGCTTGAGTCCGGTCAAAGTGCTGCTATGTAGGTCGTGGGCTTCATCGACAAACAGAGCAACTGGCTTCTTACTTTTGCGAATTAGCTCTTGCAGTTCCCTTTCCCGCTTTTCGCCCTGGTTGGAAATCTTGACTTCCTTATCCGATGACAAGTCATAGAAGAGAGCAGCAATAAGCGTTGGTAAGGTCGCTCGATTTTTATCCACTGATAAAGATTTAGAAACTAATATCTTGCCTTCTTTCTTCAAAGCTTCTTGCAAGCGGCGCAATGTCACAGTCTTGCCGCATCCAACAACACCTGTGAGAGCAATCATCTTCCCCTGTAGAATTGCTGCTTTAATCTCTTTAAACAACTGCCTTAAGCGGTCTGTTTCGTAATATCCTGCCCGTCGGAATTCTTTGACTAAGCCATAAAATTCCATTACTTCAATCAGCATCTTTGTTTGACCGCCTTTCCTGAAGGTAGTGCCGCACCCGTTCCAAAATCACCTTTTTACAAAGCGTTTGGGATAACAGTTCATCTATGAAAGCCCGCTCTTGCTCTGATAGTCTTGCTAGAGGTAGGGCAAGGTTGTCTGCAATAGCTCGTTTGGCAGCCAGGATGCTGGGATAAGTAAACTCCTGAAAAGGGTCTGGATCTTGAAAAGGAATGATCGCGGGTTGACTCTTTGGCTGTGATGCAGCCAGAAATTGAAGTTCCTGGTTTCCTTCTAAGGCAGTTCGAGGCAAAACTAATCCTTGAGCCAGAGCAGCAATTCGGTCAGCTCGCTCTTGCGTTTTACTTTTCTTAAACTTGCGGTAGCGATGTAATGGAATCGGCCCGTCCACAGGCAGGTAAGGGCTATACTTAGTTCCATCTTTCTCCACGTACAATTCATTGTCAAACAACCCCCACCAAAGGACAACAGTTTCTCCTGCCAAGTCGGGGTTTACTTCGTAAGCCACCCCTGCTACTGATACCCTGGCACAAGCATCCACCTTACGCTGCTCTGGCTCCCTGGCGAAAGTACAAAACCGCTCCCAGCTACACATCTGGCGTAAACCATTGGCTGGTAGATGTAAGAGCCAATCCTCTTTCCGAGAATGGTTCTCTTGGCGATGGGGCTGATTGTTGTAGTGCAGCAGATACTGGTGCAGCCAGCGGTTGGCTTCTTGTTCCGTTTGAGGTTGGTGAAAGTGGTAGAGGGTTTCATGGGCTTCCTTCACTGTCCGAAACGGGCGTTCTACTTTGCCTTTCGCCCGAGCCGTCACCCGCCGCCCGTCTTTGCCATTGGGCAGATGAGTAACTAATTTTACTCCTAAACATTCCATGACGTTCTGAAACACCCGATTTTTGGTAATGGGGCCATTGTCCGTATAAAGCATTTGCGGAATACCTTGAAACCCAAACCCTTCTGTGGTTTTGGCACTCATGGCGTTAAATAGGAAGCGTAAAGCCGCTTCTACGTCCTCTCCATAGACACAGTGGTATTCCTGATAACAGACCCCACTTCTGTCATCAACTACACTGTAGAGCATCAATTGTGGGTTTCCCCGTCCTGGCTGAATCCAAGTTGGAAGATTAATGTGTTTCAAATCTGAAGGGCTGAGGTCAAAGTGCCAGCAATCATTGCTCATCTCGGCTTGAAAGCGTACCGCAGGCGGCTGGCGCGTCATTGAGGTGTGGTCGTAGCCCCAAGTTTTCAAGTAATAGTTGACTGTACTTTTAGTTAACAATCCTTGAGGTGGTTGGACAAATCGATCGGGGGTTTCCATTCCGTACTCTTCCAGCAGTTGAATAGCCCTTGCGGTAGAGACGTGTCGTCCTTTCTTGTTGCTGGTACGGATTTTGAAGGCTGCAATTATTTCGCAGTAGCGTTCCATCTCGGCGGTTGATAACTTGCGAGGTGTCCCCCTATCTGAAGGCCCTTCTGCTTTGGGACGAGCCCGCTCTCGCAATGCCCGATATAGTGTGTCTAGTGACACATCGTAGCTAGTGGCCGCTTCTTCAATCAGTTTCCGTCGCTCCCGAGACCTTGGTGGGAATAATTCTAGTCTCTGCCGTAATTGAACTAATGCTTCAGAAGGAATCTGCTTACGGCTCATGGTGTTGCTTGAGCCTCCGCAATGTAGCTGTAGAGCGTTGGCTTAGAAATTCCTATGATTCGGCAAATTTCTTCAATGGTGTACTGACGCTCGTTGTAGAGCTTGATAGCCAACTGACGCTTTGGCGCATCTAGTGCTTTGGGTCTTCCTCCCTTGCGTCCCCGCGCTCTAGCTGCTGTCAATCCTGCCTGGGTACGTTCTCGAATCAGGTTACGCTCAAATTCTGCTAGTGCGCCAAACAGATGGAAGATTAATTTACCACTGGTTGTGGTTGTAGCTAGAGCCTCAGTTAAGCTGTGCAGTTCGATACCGCGCTCAGACAAGGTTTCCACCATCTGGATCAAATCTTTTAGGGAGCGTCCCAAGCGATCTAGTCGCCACACTACCAACACGTCTCCTGAGCGGGCCGCTTCTAAAGCTTTTGTTAATCCTGGACGCGCTACTCTTGCTCCGCTTAGTTTATCTTCGTAAATCCGACTGCATCCTGCCTGCTTGAGGGCATCTCTTTGCAGGTTGAGATTTTGGTCGTCAGTGGAAACACGGGCGTAGCCAATGAGCATTTGACCGTCAGGTTAGTTAAAAAACTCATCGCTTCTGATTATATCTTGCCTTAGATAATTTAACTGAGTTTTTTTACCAAAGGGGGACGACGATTCATCGGCTGAGAGCGGGAAAACGGCTGAGTAAAGAAAACGACCCTTTTCTTTACTTTATGGTTGCAATTAATCCTGGCTCAAATTTCTTATTGCTGGCTGGTTGC
>NZ_JBHFNQ010000001.1:0-9049 GCF_041929345.1 Floridaenema aerugineum BLCC-F46 | reverse complement strand
GAGGACTTTGAATTCACTTGTTTGTTGAATTCCCCCCTTATTAAGGAGGACTTTGAATTCACTTGTTTGTTGAATTCCCCCCTTATTAAGGAGGACTTTGAATTCACTTGTTTGTTGAATTCCCCCCTTATTAAGGGGGGTTAGGGGGGATCAAAACGAGAATATTTGTAGCAACTTGGGTTAACAGAATCTTCAGTTTCTATTTCTCACTGTTTGGGCAATTTTATGCCAAATTAATCCAGCGATAATCAATCCTAATCCAGTTAACCAAATTTGTTGTTCTACCCAAAAGGCGAGAAATAAACAAGCTAATAAACCTAACCAAGCGATCGCTTTTGGGTAAAGTCTTCCTTCAGATGGAATTGCTAATGCTGCTAAATTGGTAATTGCATAATAAATTAAAACACTAAAAGCACTGAAAGACCAAGTAGTTTTGACATTGCCAATTAGAACTAGTAACGCGATCGCAATTCCTACAATTATCACCGCCCAAAATGGAGTCGTACCTGTCTCATTTAATCTGCCAAAAACTCTCGGTAAATCTCCGCGTCTTCCCATTGCCAAAACTACGCGAGATAAACCTAAAATTAAGTTAAGAAGTACTCCTAACATGGCAGTAATTGCACCAATGGCAATAATTTGAGAACTTCCCGGAATACGAAAGCTTCGCGCCGCTACTTCTAAAGGTGCTGCTTTGCTAGTTGCTGCTTGACTAAGTGTGTCTGCACCTACAGTTCCCACACTGACTATTGCTACTACAATGTAAAGCAACATTGTGACAATCATTGTCAAAATAATTGCTTTAGGAATCGTTTTTCTTGGTTCTCTAACTTCTTCCCCTAAAGTAGCAATTCTTCCATAACCCGTGTAAGCAACAAACATTAAAGCACTAGCATGAAGTATAGCTGTAATGGGATTAATTGATTCTTGATTTGGAGTGGCGAAAAATGGTGTAAGATTGGTTAATCCTTTGGTTGTTAATACTGGTAATCCGGCGATTATAAAAAAGCCAAGTGTTAGTAAGGTAATGGAGACGATCGCAATATTCGCAGTATTCGATCGCTTAATTCCCAAAAGAATAATGACCGTAAACAAAGTTACTGCAACTAATGCGATCGCCACTAACAAATTTCGGTTAGATATCCGAAAAGCATTAAGTAAATATCCCGCAAAACCTAATGCAGCAGTCGCCGCAGAAGCACTTTTTGCGACTAAAAACATCCAACCTGCGGTAAATCCCAACCAAGGATTGAGATATTTATAACCATATTCGTAAGTCCCTCCACTTACGGCATGATTCGCAGCAAGTTGAGCGCTATTTAAACCGTTGCAAATTGCTACTAATGCCCCGATCGCTACTGCTAAAATTACTGCCGATCCTGCAATTCCCGCAGCAATTCCAATGCTAACAAATACGCCCGTGCCGATAATCGACCCCAAGCCCATCATAATAGCACCAAAAACTCCCAACTCTCGTTGCAATTGTGACGACGGCGAAGGCATCACTTATTTCTCCCAGTCTTTTAAGGTTGCTGCGTTTCCACCACTTCCAATACTGCTCGGGTTTTGGGTAGGGGCGAAGCATTCGGGACAAAATTTATGGCCCAAAACCTAGATTTTCTGCCCGAATGCTTCGCCCCTACAGACCAAAAATTTGCGGTTCTTCTTTGATCCGTTTCCAGTTAGTACCAGAATTGCCAGAATCGGAATCATCATGGCGATCGCTATCTGATTCTCTACCAGGAATTAGTTTTTGTAAAGCACGCGCAATCCAAGGAGTAAATCCAATAAACAATGCTACTCCTAATACATTAAATATTAGTTATGAAATTCTGATTTAAAACTCTAATAAATCCACAATTGGTAGTAAAATTCAATTTGGCGATCTAGAGTTGACGATCGCCTGGTTTCCCTAACCTTTGGATTTGATGTAACAAATGAGAAATATTTTAAAATTAGGTGTGTTGGGTGCGATCGCTAGTAGTTTACCTTTACTTGTTTGCCAAGCTACTGCAAATCGTTCATTTTTACCCGATTATACCCCACTAAAACCACAATTTTTGGTTGGGGTGACTGCTGATGAAATCATAAATTTGGCACGGCAAAACCAAAAAGTAGTGAATCAAGAGGAAGTACGTTTTCAAAAACTGATGCAATCCGCTCAATATCAGAACTTATCTAATCTGTCAATGAGTGAAATTATGCAGACAATTGCCGAATATTTTCTAGGCGCAGAGTACAAAGCAAATTTATTAGATAAATCAAATCCAGAAACTTTAGTCGTAACGCTAGATAAGTTTGATTGTGTTTTGTTTGTGGAAACTGTGTTAGCGATCGCTCGCGGAATAGCAGTTAAAGATTACTCTTATCAAACCTTTGTCAATCATCTGCAAAATCAACGTTATCGCAACGGAGAACTCCCAGAATATTGCCACCGCTTACATTACTTCTCTGATTGGATTATTGATAATCAAAATCGGGGAAATGTGCAAAATATTTCTTTAGAGTTAGGCGGGATTAGCCAGAATAAAACTCTCAATTTTATGAGCAAAAATAGAAATCGTTACCCGCTAATGATTAACAATGATGCTCATTATCAATGTATCGTGAAAATGGAATCTAATTTAACAGGAGTAACTGTTAATTATATTCCAAAACATCGGATTAGTCGCGTTTATTCCCAACTTCAACCAGGAGATATTATTGCTGTCGCTACCGATATTCCCGGTTTAGATTTCACCCATACGGGATTAGTTTATCGCCATACAAACGGCAGAGTTGGTTTTATTCACGCTTCACCAGCAGGAACGGTAACAACTGCCCGCGATCTACAAAGATATGTGAGAAACGTCAAAAATTCAATCGGGATTGTTGTGGTCAGAGCGATCGATCCACGCCATCTCCAGCGCTAACATTACTAGTCTAAAGGAAATCCAGCCTCAACAGTATTTCTTAAATAATTTTTTCCTTATGATAAATAATAAGTTTTGTTAATAAAAATTGACAAAAAGCATTTACTTTATTCCAGGAAGCCATTGATCCCCAGTAGTTGATTCTTTTGGACGGTAAGTATTATAGTTTTGTATACTAGAGTTAATAAAACGTAAAAAATAAAGGTAAAAATCGACGGGTAAAGTTAGCAAATATTGCGGAAGTATTACCCAGAGATCGTTACTATTCTTGTGATTGAGTGAAAAAGAGGCATTCCTACAGGAAGCCATTTCATAACAAAAACTTTTCGTTTCAACAGGCAGACATAAGCGTGAGTCAACAACAACTAGCTGAGTCAAGAAGGTACAATCCACAAGCGATCGCTAATTACTACAAAAAACGTCCTTGGTTAGCAGTATGGCGAACTTTAACCGTAATCTGGATGTTTGCCGGGTTTATTTTAGGGTTAAAGTTAGATGAATGGTCGGGGCAAGTAGAGGAGAATAAGTCAAGAAGAGCTTGCCAGTTACGGGAAATACTCACTCACCTGGGGCCAACATTTATTAAAGTAGGTCAAGCACTCTCAACAAGACCAGACTTAATTCGTAAAGACTTTTTAGAAGAGTTAGTCAAATTACAAGATCAATTACCACCGTTTGATACGGCGATCGCCTTTAGAATTATCGAAACCGAATTAAAAAGACCGATAACAGAAGCATACGCGACTATTTCACCGCAACCAGTCGCCGCTGCCAGCTTAGGGCAAGTTTATCGCGCCAGACTGAAAACTGGTGAAGAAGTAGCCGTAAAAGTCCAACGTCCTAACTTGCTTCCGGTTATAACTTTAGACCTTTATTTAATGCGTTGGTCAGCAAGTTGGTTAGCACCTTGGCTACCTCTTAATTTAGGGCATGACTTGACCTTAATTGTCGATGAATTCGGGACAAAGTTATTTGAAGAAATAGATTACTTAAACGAAGGGCGCAACGCCGAAAAATTTGCTGCTAACTTCCGCGATAATCCAGAAGTAAAAGTTCCCGTGATTTACTGGCGCTATAGTTCCCATCGAGTGCTGACTTTAGAATGGATTTACGGACTGAAACTCACCAACACCGAAGAACTTGAAAAACAGGGACTCGATAGCGATGCGATTATTCGGATTGGCGTAACATCAGGATTACAACAGTTATTAGAACATGGATTTTTCCATGCCGATCCGCACCCTGGTAATTTGTTTGCTATCCCGCCTCAATGTCCGGTTGATGCAGAAAGACAGCCTAGCAAATGGGTGCAGGGTGGTCAAATGGCTTATATTGATTTCGGGATGATGGATCAGTTAGAGCAGGAAACAAAAGAAACCCTGGTCGATGCTGTGGTACATCTGATCAATAAAGATTACGAGCATTTAGCAGAGGATTTTGTTAAACTCGGCTTTTTAACTCCAGAAACCGATATTAATCCCATTGTTCCAGCGTTAGAAGCGGTGTTGGGCGATGTGATGGGCGAAAGCGTGCGGGATTTTAATTTTAAAACGATTACCGATCGCTTCTCGGAATTAATGTTTGATTATCCCTTCCGCGTTCCTGCTAAATTTGCTTTAATTATTCGTTCTTTGGTGACACAAGAAGGGTTAGCACTAAGCATTAATCCGAATTTTAAGATTGTGGAAGTTGCTTATCCTTATGTAGCGCGAAGATTGTTAACCGGAGAAACTCCTCAGTTGCGGCGACGTTTAATTGAGGTGTTATTTAAAGATGGTAGATTCCAATGGCAGCGGTTAGAAAATCTAATTGCGATCGCTCGTACAGACGACAATTTTGACCTCTTCCCCACCGCCCAACTCGGTTTACAATATCTCCTGTCTGATGAAGGTAAATTCCTGCGTCGTCAGTTAGTTCTGGCTTTAACAGAGGACGATCGACTACATACCGAAGAAGTTCAACGTCTGTGGAATTTAATTAAAAATGAAATCAAGCCAGCCCAAATATTTAACGCAGCTTTGGGCGCATTGGCAGAATTTTCAACCCTCCCATCTGTAGAAGCTTTGGCAGCTTTTTCTGGTCGCCAAACTTTGCAGTAAAACATCCCTTGCCTGATAAGATTTAATCTCAGAATTAATAATTGCAGGAGTTATTCGTGTTCCTAATTCAAGACCCACCTTACTTTCTGCTAGTAGCTGGAATGCTGGCTGGACTGACATCAGGTTTAGCTTTTGAAGCAACACTGAAAGAACTGGTACAAGAATGGGCGAGAACTCGTTCATCTCGAATTTTTGCCAATTTACAAGGAGTGCAGTTGCAATTACCTTTTTTGGGAATTTGTATCGGAGTTTGCGTTTTTTTAGGGTCTGGGTTAGAGATTTTTGGCTTTCCTACTTGGCTTTCTTACGCAATTTCTATCCCACTGACAGTTTTTATGGGTTGGCTCGTTTGGTCCCAACTTGGCAAACTTTTAATGCAGTTAAACAAGGGAGGATCCCGAGCTTTAGATTTAGATTCTTTCAGCTAAAGTTTTGTCGAAAGCTTGGGAGAGCGTTGAACTTCTCCTGATGCTATTAGTCACTCAATTAATAAATCTTCGTCAGTCAGTCATTTTAACTTATGGTTAAGGACTGACTTTTTTATACAAAATATTAATTTTGGCGAAAAGCCAGAAAACAGCTGTTATCCTGACAAAAGATAAGAACTTGTGAGTAATCCTTATTTAGCAACTCTTGGATGCCACTAGGCAAAAAAACTGATTTTTTTATCAGAATTAGGGATTAAAATGAAAGAAATCCTGATTTTTTTGGGTTTAATTATAGGGACATTAGTATTAAACAGGATTGGTATAAAAGTTTTAAAACAACGATGGAATTTGTGGCTAGGCTATGGGATTCCAGCTTGTTTAATAATGCTGTTTATGTGGAATGTTTCCGACCCAAAACCCCCATTTGGCGACTTTACTAAAGCTTACTATCCAGCTGGAAGATGGGTGCTTGAAAATCCTTTAAGTTTGTACAAAGGTAAAGGATTTAATGGATTTGTCAATATTCCTATAATTGCACATTTATTTACACCTTTGGCTTTATTAGATAAATTTAATGCTGAAATGGCTATGCTATTACTGGGCATAGTAGTAATGATTGCAACTTACTATTATTTAGTAAAGCAGACAGGTATTACAGGCTGGAAAAAAATCGTTTTGTTGGGGATTTTTGCGATTAACGGGCCTTTATACTATAGCCTGAAGCAAGGAAATACTACGCATTTTATGCTGTTGCCCTTGTTGGCAGCAGTTTTTTTATTGGCAGAAAAGCGGGAATTTTGGGCTGGAGTTTTATTAGCGATCGCATCACTAATAAAATTACCTTTGCTGCTTTTTGGTGGGTATCTTCTGGCGCGGCAAAAATGGCAAGCACTCGCAGGTTTTACAGGAACTATCCTAGCAGTTGTAGGAGCGTCGATACTAATTTTTGGTGTTAATTTACATACAGTTTGGTATCAAGAATGCGTTTTACCTTACATTGGCAAACCAATCAGTAGATATAATGTTCAATCAGTAGATAGTTTCTTGATTCGTCTGGTAGCTAGTCCTAGCGTATTGGGAACTGGAACTCCCATAGAAGTAGATTGGCCCTTCAAAGTAGTGAGATATTTATTGTTAGCTTTACTGATAGGCGGATCGATTTGGATATGTTGGCGTTCCAAACAACCTCTGACTCCAGAAACGGCGAATCTAGAATTTTGTATAGTTCTTTGTTTAGCAATTATCATCAGTCCAATTTCTTGGACACATTACTATGTTCTATTACTTGTACCTTTATCTTTATATGTTTGCGATCGATTACCGATTCCTCAAAACCGCCTCTGGTTAGCCTTAATGGGAATAGCCACTATATTAGTATCATTGCCTGTCAAAGGTGCTGGTGGTTCCAACAATCCAGTTTTTCGGTTTTTCGTTTCCCGGATATTTATTTCCCATTACTTCTTTGGCGGAGTTCTCCTGCTAGGAATATTATTAGCTGCTAGGTGGTACAATTCATGTCGCTTTCAGTTAGACAAAGCTAGTATAAATGCTGAAGTTAATATGGCTTATCATCAGCTATAACAGAAATGGACAAGGAGGTTAGTCATGTTAACTAACCTTTTATTTGTGCTTTTAATTGCGATCGCCTTTCGTAAAGCTAGATAACCCTTTATCCAAAAAGTATTGCTATCTATAGAAAGAGAAATTCACTATGAATGAAGACTCATTATCGCCTCGAGAAAAAACTCCCGCAACCGTTTCCTCTAACAATAAATTTGCCGGGGAAAAAGTGCTACTAATTGACTTTAAAATTCCCACTTACGTCTATATTCTGCTTTTCTATATCTCCTCATTACTAATCACAGGATACGTTATTTACTCCAGTAACCAAGCTTTACAAATACCACTGATTTATAAACTTAACGAGCCCACTTTATATCCCAACGATCCATTTGGCGATACGCTGCCATATTATTCATCTATGCTTTGGCGAGTCATAGCTTTACTTGTCAAAGTTATTCCCTTAGAACCTTTACTACTGACTTTATTTCTGGTTTATCGACTGTTTTTAATTTATGCTGCCAGTCATTTAGCCCAAACTTTTGCCCCCAAATCTCAACTCGCTGCTGTCGGTGCGATGGCGTTATTCGCCTTAGCTCTCGACCCAATTTTAGGTTCAGGTACGATCGTTTCTAATACCTTTGAACAGACTGGTTTATCTATACCATTTTTTCTACTGGCAACTGCATCTCTATATAAGTTCAATCCAATTTGGTGCGCTGTTTGGACAGCAATAGGATTTAACTTAAATAGTATGTATGGAACCTACACTTTAACATATTTTGGGGCGGTATTTTTACTAGATTCCAATTACTTGAAAGCCTGGAAAAAATGGCTACCAGCCTTCGGTTTATTCCTCATATTAGCCTCTCCAGCCATATTCCTCACCCTCTCTGCATTTGGTCGAGGTGCTACCGATAACAGCTTGTGGCTAATAGCTAGTGAAATTCGTTTTCCCCATCATCTTTATCCCTTAACTTGGGACAAAGCAGTATTTGGGCGATTCTTTCTTTTAATTATCTTACTATTAACTTTCCTCTATCAATATAGAGATAGAATGGGCAAGCTATTTAAGCATAGTGTAATCTGGGCTGGAGTGGGTATTTTCTGGCTGGCTTACGCTTTTTTTGCTGCCTATATTGCCAAGTCGCCTTCGATGATAGTCATGCACCCTGCTAGAGGAACTGACTTATGGTATTGCTTCGCCGCAGTTGCTTTTGTTTCAGCTTGTGCCATTAAATTAGAAGAAACAAAAGGTTGGCAAAAAAGAGCATTTTTAGCCGCAGTTTTTGGCGCTACAATTTTGATTTGGAATCCAATTTTAGGCCCTTATATTATTGCAGTTTGCATCATTGCCTTAATTTTGCATCCCGTAGCTTACTATCTTTTGTGTAAGGTTAGCCCCAATCGTTTGGCTATTTTACTAACACTTTCAGTTTTCTTATTTGGATTACAAAATTTTCAAAGTGACTTGTCAAAAAGTAAGAGTTTTGCAGCGGCTTTTATTAATCAACCAGCATCTACGCTTGTAGAAGTTGCTAACTGGGCAAACGCTAATGCTCCTAGCGATGCAGTATTTATTGTAGACCCTACTGGCTGGGGAGAACATTTTCGCGGTTTGGCAAAACGTCCGGCTTTTGTAACTTGGAAAGATGGTTCAGCAATCCTTTGGGATCGACCTTATGTAAAGACTTGGGCCCAAAGAATTAAAGCTCTGGGTGTTGATATTACTGATTCGGGTTTAACGGAGAAAAAGGTGAGACAAAAGCTAAAGTCTTTATATGCAAAAATGTCTGATGAAGATGTAAAGCTTATTCAGTCTCGCTTTCCTGTTAAGTATTGGATTGTACCACCAAAAAAGGTTTCTCAATTCCCTCAAGTCTTTGAAAACAAAACCTTCAAAGTATTAGAAATCAATTAATCGTATGTTGTTGCGGGGTGGGGCCCCGGAAAAACCAAATTAAAAAATAACACAAAACACACCAAAAAAACAAAAAAAAAAAAAAAAATTTTTAAATTTAAAAAAATTTTTTTAAAAAAATAAAATTTA